>NZ_JBEYTZ010000010.1:0-265939 GCF_040643215.1 Streptomyces sp. NPDC047315
TGCAGGGGGGACCCTGTGGGAGAGTAGGACGCCGCCGAACAATTTTTGAGGAGAGGGCTCCACACTGAGGTGTGGGGCCCTTTCCGCATTTCCGGGCCCTTTCCGGGGCCTTTCTCAGGCCGGGCGGACCAGTTTGGTGTCGTACGCCAGAATGACGGCCTGGACCCGGTCGCGGGCACCCGTCTTCGCCAGGATCCTCGAAACGTGGGTCTTCACGGTGGACTCGGCGAGGTGGAGGCGGGTGGCGATCTCCGTGTTCGTCCAGCCCTGGCCGATGACCGTCAGGATCTCCTTCTCCCGCTCCGTGAGAGTGGCGATGCGCTGGTCGGCGACGGGGGTCTCCGTGGGGTCCCCGGTCGGCAGGTGGTGGGCGAAGGCGTCCAGCAGACGGCGGGTCAGGCTCGGGGCGACCACCGCGTCACCCGTGGCGACCGCGCGGATGCCCGCCAGCAGCTCCTCGGGGTAGGCGTCCTTGACGAGGAAGCCCGAAGCGCCCGCGCGCAGGCCGTCGTAGGCGTACTCGTCCAGGTCGAACGTCGTCAGGATGAGGACCCGGGTGCGGTCGCCGGCCGCGACGATGCGGCGGGTGGCCTCGATCCCGTCCAGGCCGGGCATCCGGATGTCCATCAGCACGACGTCGGGGTGGAGCTGGGAGACGAGGCGTACCGCCTCGGCGCCGTTCGACGCCTCGCCGACGACCGTCATGTCGTCCTGGCTCTCCACGAGCATGCGGAAGCCGAAGCGCTGCATGGGTTGATCGTCGGTGATGAGCACGGTCGTCACGGGGTGGTGTCCTCGGGGATGGGGAGGTGGAGGTGGACGCGCCAGCCGCCCCGGGGGTCCGGGGCGGCTTCGAGGGTGCCTTCGTAGAGTGCGGTGCGTTCGCGCATGCCGGTGATGCCGCGGCCGTCCGCCCGCGGCGGTTCCGTCGGGGGCGGGCCGGTGTTCGTGACCGTGGCGGTGAGCGATCCGGCGGCGTGGGTGAGCTGGACGGTGGCGCTGGCGTCCGGGCCGGCGTGCTTGAGGGTGTTGGTCAGGGCTTCCTGGATGACTCGGTAGACGGTGAGCTGCTGACCGGGCGGCAGCGGCTTCGGGCGGCCGTGGACGACCACCCGGATGGGGAGGCCGGCGGCGCGCACGCCGTCGACGAGTTGGTCGAGGTCGCTCAGCGCGGGCTGCGGCGCGCGGGGCTTGGGCGGCGTGGACTGCGGCTCCCAGGGACCCGTGCCCGTCGTGGGTGCGGCGTCCTCGCGGAGGACGCCCAGCAGTCGACGCAGTTCGTTCAGCGCGGTGCGGCTGGTGGTGGATATCGCGTCCAGGGCTTCCACGGCGCGCTCGGGCGACTTCGTCGCCGCGTAGCGTCCGCCGTCCGCGAGACCGGTGATGACCGAGAGGTTGTGGCCGATGATGTCGTGCATCTCCCGGGCGATCCGGGTGCGTTCGGCCGCCGCGGCGAGCTGGGCCTGCTGGTCGCGTTCGACTTCCAGACGCTTGGCCCGCTCCACCAGGGAGGCGGTGTACTCCTGGCGGGAACGCACGGCGATGCCGAAGAGCGCGACGATCGTGAAGGCGTACAGCATGGGGACGAACTCCATGTCCCAGCTGCCCACGGGGTAGCGGAAGGTGCCGACCACGAGCGGGACGGCTATCGCGCCGAGGACGAGGGCGAGGATCCTCAGCCGGAGCCGGAGGGCGATGCTGAAGACGAAGACCATCTGCAGCAGCGCCGCTTGCAGGTTGGCCCCGGTCCAGGCGCTCAGGAACGCGAACGGGAGGACCATCAGCAAGGCCGCGAGCGGCCGGCGGCGACGCAGGTAGAGCGGGAGGGAGAGACCGAAGGTCATCGCCCACACCAGCCACAGGGGCACTTCGTCGTTGTTGTGCGGGATGCGCTGCCAGCCGCCGCTGGTGACGTCGATCAGGGCGGCCATCAGCCAGAAGCCGGTGACGACGGTGTCCCACATCCAGGGGCGGCGGACGTCGAGGGCCCGGACGCGGCGGGTGAGGACGTTGAGCCGATGGGTGAGCGGGTGGGCATGGGCGGCCCGGGTGCCGGCCGCCGCGGCGGCGGCGAGCCGCGGCTTCGGCCGGGACGTGGCCGCCCGTACCCCCTTCTCGTCGTCCATGCCGTCCCCCCGGGTTCCGTCCGCCTCCTGCTCGCCGCCGTCCATCCTCGTACGCAGGGAGGTCACACGTCACGTCGCTTCAGCAGCAGCGCCGCAAGGGCCAGGGACACAGCCGACCACAGGACGAGGGAGAGCAGGGCCGCGCCGGGGGAAGCCGCGTCCGCGAGGGGCTGGGCGGTGTTGAGCGAGGCGAAGGCTTGCGCGGGGAAGTAGTCGACGACGTCGTCCATGGTGTCGAACGGCAGCATCATCAGGACCTCGGGGAGGATCAGCAGGAGGCCGATGAAGGCGCCTATGGCCCCGGGGACGGAGCGCACGAGGGCGCCGAGGCCGAGGGCGATCACGCCCAGCAGGGTCAGCCCGGCGGCGCTGCCGAGGATGCCGCGCAGGATCCCGGCGTCACCGAGGGCCGCCTCCTGGTCGGTGCCCGAGAAGAAGATCTGGGCGGTGAGGAAGGTGACGAAGGTGGTCGCGAGGGTGATGGCGAAGGTCGCGGCGCCGTAGACCGCCGCTTTGGACCACAACACGGGGGTCCGGCGGGGGACCGCGGTCATGGAGGCGCGGACCATGCCGTTCGCGTACTCCCCGGCGGTGACCAGGACGCCGAGGACGGCGATGGCGATCTGGGCGAACTGGAAGCCGACGAGGGTGAGCGTGAGGACGTCCATGTCGGAGTCGCCGCCGCCGTCCTCATAGGTGGCGCCCATCGTGATGCCGATGCCGAGCGTGAAGGCGACGGCGACCAGCAGGGTGATCCAGGTGGACCGCACGGTCCACAGCTTGTGCCACTCGGAGCGCAGCAGGCCCGTCGTGCTGAGGCGGTACGCGGTGCTCATCCGGCAGCTCCTTGCGGGGATTGCGGGACGGGGGTGGACGCCTGGTACTCGACGGAGCTGTGGGTGAGGTCCATGAACGCCTGTTCCAGGGAGGCGGTCTGGGGCGTGAGCTCGAACAGGGGCAGGGCGTGGGAGGCGGCGATGCGGCCTATGTGCCGGCTGTCGGCGCCCTGGACGTCCAGGGCGCCGGAGGCGTCGGAGGTGATCCGGACGCCGGGGCCGGCCAGCGCCTGCGCGAGCCGGGTGGCCTCGGGGGTGACGACGCGGACGGAGGCGGCGCCGGCGGAGCGGACGAACTCGTCGACCGTGGTGTCCGCCAGGAGCCGGCCGCGGCCGATGATGACGAGGTGGTCCGCGGTCAGCGCCATCTCGCTCATCAGATGGGAGGAGACGAGGACCGTGCGGCCTTCGGCGGCCAGGGACTTCAGAAGGGTGCGGATCCAGAGCACGCCTTCCGGATCGAGGCCGTTCACCGGCTCGTCGAGGATGACGGCGGCGGGGTCGCCGAGGAGGGCGGCGGCGATGCCCAGGCGCTGGCCCATGCCGAGGCTGAAGCCTTTGACACGGCGGTGCGCGACCTCGGTCAGACCGGTGAGGTCGAGGACGTGGGACACCCGGCTGCGCGGGATGCGATGGGTGTGGGCGATGGCCGTCAGGTGCTGATGGGCGGTGCGGCCGGGGTGGACCGAGCGGGCCTCCAGGAGGGCGCCGACCTCGTGCAGCGGGGCGCTGTGCGCGGCGTACGACCGGCCGCCGACCGTGGAATGGCCGCGGGTGGGGGCGTCCAGGCCGAGGATCATGCGCATGGTGGTGGACTTCCCGGCGCCGTTCGGCCCGAGGAAGCCGGTGACGGAGCCGGGCCTGACGGTGAAGCTCAGATCGTCGACGACGGTCTTCCCGCCACTTCTGCGACCTCCTCCGCCACTTCCGTCACCACCACCGCCTCCGCCTCCGCGACGTCCGCTCTTGCGGCCGGGGCCGTACCTCTTCGTGAGTCCGTGTGCTTCGATCATGTACTCGATGGTGGCTCCGGGGCTCCGACCGATCGTCCGCCCACGGATGACACCTGATTCCCCGCGCGTACAACCCGGGTACTACGGGGCGTAATCGCTTTGCTTAAGGGTTCGGGCATCGGACACCATCCGTGGATGGAGCATGTGATTCGGGCCGTGCGGGCCGACGAGTGGGAGAAGGCCAGGGAGCTCAGGTTGGTGGCCCTCCGGGACCCCCTTGCGCACCTGGCCTTCCTGGAGACGTACGACGTGGCGGCGGCGCGGCCGGACTCGCTCTGGCAGGAGCGGACGACGAGGGCGGCGGACGGGGTCGCGGTGCGGCAGTTCGTCGCGGAGGCACCCGACGGGCGGTGGGACGGCACGGTGACCGTGTTGGTGGAACGGCCCGGGCAGGAGCCGATGTTCGGCGAGCCGGCGGAGGTGGACCAGACACAGCTCGTGGGCGTGTTCGTCCGCTCGGAGACCCGGGGCGCCGGCCTCGCGGACGAGTTGTTCCGCGCCGCCCTGGAGTGGTCGTGGGAGCTTGCCGGTCCGCCCGTCCAACGCGTACGACTGCACGTGCACGAGGAGAACGCGCGGGCCGACGCCTTCTACCGGAAGTTCGGCTTCGTGGCGACCGGGCGCCGGGTGGACGACCCGGACCATCCGGGCATACAGGATTTGGAGTACGAGGTGCGGCGCCCCGCGAGCTGACCGGTCGACGCGCCGCCGGCCGCGGCGACATCCGACTGGTCCCTGACCACACCAGGCGGCCGTCGACTCCGTGTCAGGGGCCGCTACTGGGGCAGCGGTTCCTGCCAGCGGGCGCGGGCCTGCTCCATCGAGCGGAGCAGCACGAACGTCGACAGGCCCTGGTCCGGGCCGGTGGTCAGCAACTGGGGCAGACGGGGGAGCGGGGCGACGGCTGCCGCGTCGTCGAGGACGAGCGTCATTGGTGGGTCGAGCCGGCCGGCGGATGACCGTGCGGCCATGCGGCGGCCGTGCTCGACCACGTCTGACGCCAGTGCGGTGAGCAGCGGCATCGCTCCGGGGTGGGCCTTGGGGTCCTCGATGGGCTCGCCCACCAGATAGAGGGTTCCCCCTTCGTTGATGAATGATTCCAGGGCGAGCGCATCATTTCGGTTCGGAGTGCACGCCTCGCGGATGTGGATGGAGGAGAGCGAGGACAGCGCGCGGGCGACCAACTGCTGGGCGATCTCCCGTCGTTCCGGGTGCGCGGTGAGGGCGGCTTCGAGCAGCCCGGCGAGCCCGCTGGTCGCTTTGGTGTGGGTGCGGAGTATCCGTACGGACTCCTGCGCGTTGATGCCCTGGGCCCAGCGGTGCACCTGCTTGAAGGGCCGGCCGGCCACGGCGGCGGCGTGCAGCCAGCAGCGCAGCAGGGTCTCCGCGGTGTCGACCATCGCCGCGTCGATGCGGGCGTGGGGGCGCACCGGGGCGAGGAGGGCGACGGCCCGTTCCTGGGCGCAGGCCACGTCCTCGCAGCGGACCGTCGGATTCCAGTGCAGGCGGGCGGGGGTGTCGCAGAGGTGGCCCGGGTCGTACACCAGCACCGGGCCGAACTTCGCGCGGGCGTCCTTGGTGTCTGCCCACACCGTCGGGTCCGAGGTGACGACGAGGGCGGGGCCGGCGGCGTCCTGGACGGCCTGGAGGGCGGCGGGGCGGCGTGCCGTGGGGTCGCCGAAGAAGACGCGGGGGGTGCGGCGGGGGGACGGCACGGACCAGGCGGAGGAGGCGACATGGGCGTCCACGCCGGCCACGCCGTCCACACTGTCCACGGGGGCGGACAGTGCCTGATCAGCCGTGCTCGGTGCGTCCTGGGGCGGGTACGGGCCCGGGGTGTTCGCGGCGGGTTCGTGGGCGGGCGCGGAGACGGGTTCGTGCGGGTCGCGGGAGGGCTGGATCGGGATGCCGCCGGGGGTGGTCTTGTGGTGCGCCTGCGGTTCCTGCGGTTCCTGCCGTGCCTGAACCTCGTGTTGGTGCTGCGGAACCTCGTGTTCCGGGGAGCCCACCTGCCGCGCCCCCGCCGCCCGCTCCGCCTTCCGCGCCGCGCGCACCGTCTTCCAGCGCGCCAAGGTCCCCACCACGAAGACCGTCAGCACGGCGAGGACCATCAGCAGCCCGATCGCCAGCCCCCAGAAGAGGCCGTACTCCGACAACTGCTCAGCCGGGGTGTTCGGCCAGGCCGCGGCGAGGTCCTGCGGATCGCCCGCGAGCGAGCGCACCGCCTGCGGCGCCCTGCCGAACGTGACGCCGTCGGGCCAGGCCCCCTTGGCGAACAGTCCCGCGAGCCCCGCGGCCGACCAGACCACGAACAGCAGGCAGACGCCGAGCCCGAAGACCCCGACGATCAGCCCGTCCGGTACGCCGCCCGCCCGCCGCGGACCGGGGCGCCCGCCCCCGTCGCCGTGCCCGTACCCCTGCCGCGGCCCGTAACCGTGGTCGTCCCGCACGTCAGGCGACCGTGGACTCGGAGGAGTCGTTGTAGCGCTGTCGCTCGATGAGCGCGGCCCGCTGCTCGGCCTCCCACTCCGCCGCTTCGATCTCCGCCGGGAGCGGATGGGACGATTCCGTCATGGCGCGGTCGGTGAACACCAGGGGCCGCTCGGCCTCCGTGACCAGGTGTTTGACGACCTGTACGTTGCCGTTGACGTCCCAGACGGCGATGCCGGGGGTGAGCGTCGGAATGATCTCCACCGCCCAGCGCGGCAGCCCGAGCACCCGCCCCGTCGCCCGCGCCTCGTCGGCCTTCTGGGCGTAGATCGTGCGGGTGGACGCCATCTTCAGGATCGCCGCGGCCTCCTTCGCCGCCGCCCCGTCCACCACGTCCGACAGGTGGTGGACGACCGCGACGAAGGAGAGGCCCAGCCGTCGGCCGAACTTCAGCAGTCGCTGGAAGAGTTGGGCCACGAACGGGCTGTTGATGATGTGCCACGCCTCTTCGACCAGGAAGATGCGCTTCTTCCGGTCGGGGCGGATCCAGGTGTGCTCCAGCCAGACGCCCACGATCGCCATCAGGATCGGCATGGCGATGGAGTTGCGGTCGATGTGCGAGAGGTCGAAGACGATCAGCGGGGCGTCCAGGTCGATGCCGACGGTCGTCGGCCCGTCGAACATCCCGCGCAGGTCGCCGTCGACGAGCCGGTCGAGCACCAGGGCGACGTCGAGCCCCCAGGCCCGTACGTCGTCTATGTCGACGTTCATCGACTCGGCGGACTCCGCCTCCGGGTGGCGCAGCTGCTCGACGATGTCGGTGAGGACGGGCTGCCGGTCGGTGATGGACTCGTTGACGTACGCGTGGGCGACCTTCAGCGCGAAGCCGGAGCGCTCGTCCAGGCCGTGCCCCATGGCGACTTCGATGATCGTGCGGAGCAGCGCGAGCTGACCGGTGGAGGTGATCGACGGGTCGAGGGGGTTGAGGCGGATTCCGCCGTCGAGCGCGGTCATCGGGTCGAGCCGGATGGGCGTGATGCCCAACTGCTCGGCGACCAGGTTCCACTCGCCGACGCCGTCCTCGCCCTGCGCGTCCAGCACGACGACCTGACGGTCCCGGAACCGGAGCTGGCGCAGGACGTACGTCTTCTCCAGCGCCGACTTGCCGTTGCCGGACTCGCCGAGCACCAGCCAGTGAGGGGCGGGCAGCTGCTGACCGTACAGCTGGAACGGGTCGTAGATGTAGCCCTTCCCGCTGTAGACCTCACGGCCGATGATCACGCCGGAGTCGCCGAGGCCGGGGGCCGCGGTGGGCAGGTAGACGGCCTGCGCCTGGCCCGTGGAGGTGCGCACGGGCAGTCGGGTCGTCTCGACCTTGCCGAAGACGAAGGACGTGAACGCCTCGGTGACGGCGGACAGCGGATCTCGCACGGTGGCCCCTAACGGCGGATGCCGGTCGCGAACGGCAAGGTGTTCACAAAGGCCCGGTGGTGCTCCCGGTCGCACCATTCGAGCTTCAGGTACGACTTGCCGGCCGAGGCCCGGATCGTCCGCTTGTCCCTGGCCAGGGCCTCGGGCGTACGGGACGACACAGTGATGTACCCGACGAGGTTGACGCCGGCCGCACCGCTGGCGAGATCTTCACCCCGCTGGTCGAGGCGGCCGTGGGCGGCGACGTCGCGCGGGTCGACGGTGCGGTTCATCTTGGCGGCGCGGCTGGCGTCGGCCTCGTCGTTGGTCTTCTCGGTCAGCATGCGCTCGATGGCGACCTCGGTGGGTTCGAGGTCCATGGTGACCGCGACGGTGCGGATCACGTCCGGGGTGTGGACGAGGAGCGGGGCGAGGAAGTTGACGCCGACGGGGGTCATCGGCCACTCCTTCACCCAGGCCGTGGCGTGGCACCAGGGCGCGCGGGTGGCGGACTCGCGGGTCTTGGCCTGGAGGTATGTGGGCTCCACGGCGTCGAGCTCCGCGGGCCAGGCGTTGCGCTTGGTCATCGCCTGGATGTGGTCGATGGGGTGGTCCGGGTCGTACATCGAGTGCACGAGGGAGGCGAGCCGCCCCTGGCCCAGCGGCTGGCGGACCCGGATGTCGGCCTCGGCGAGCCGGGCGCAGATGTCGGTGAGTTCGCGGGCCATCACGACGGCGAGCCCGGCGTCCTTGTCGAGGCGGCGGGCCTTGTTGGCCTGCCGGGTGGCGCGGGCCATGGCGTTGGCCTCGGCGGCGAGTTCGCGCGTGTAGTGCATGCAGGCGACGAGGTACGCGCGGTGCTGCTCGCTGGAGGTGGAGACCATGGACTGGAGCTGCTCGTAGGAGTCGCGCAGCCAGACCGGGGAGCGCTCGTCGCCGCGCTGGGCGACGTCCTTGGCGTGCGCGTCGGGGTCCGCGGGCAGGGTGCGGGCGAGCATCTGGATGCGGGTGACGAAGCCGTCGCCGTTGGCGACGTGCTTGAGGAGGGTGCCGAAGCGGTCGACGAGGGCTTCCTGGTCCTCGCTGTCGCGCAGGCCGACGCCGGGGCCCTCGATCTCGATCGCGGCGGTGACGGTGCGCCGGTCGGCGTGGAGCAGCACGGCGATCTCGTCGGGGCCGAAGGGCGCGGCGAGCCAGCTGATCCGGCCGATGCCGGGCGGCGGGCCGATCTCCACCTCGCGCCCGTCGAGCCGGGTGCCGGCCTCGGCGGCGGAGGAGCGGTAGGCGGCGTTGGAGCGCACGGAGCGCTTGAAGCTGCGGTTGATCTCGAACCACCGGTAGAAGGTGCGCTGTTTGTACGGGACGTAGACGGCGGCGAGCGCGAGCATCGGGAAGCCGGCGAGCAGCACGATCCGCGGAACGAGGTAGGGGACCAGGAGTCCGCTCATCATCCCGAAGAACGCGCCGGCGACGATCAGGGCGATCTCGCCGGTCTCGCGGTTCTTGCCGATGATCGCGTTCGGCCGGGCCCGGCCGATGAGGTACGTGCGGCGGGGCGCGATGGGATGGGTCTGGGTGGTCAACGCCCTCCACCTCCTGTGCTCTTGCGGTTGCTGTGCGGGGTGCTGCTGCCGGCCACGCCGGAGGGGCTGCTACGGGGCGGGGGCGCGGCTGCCGGCGCCCCGCCGCCCGTACCGCCGCCGGTGGGGCGGCTGCCGTGGGCGGCGACGCCGGTGCCGACGGGGTTGGCGGGGCGGGGCGTCGAGCTGCCGCCCTCGGCCTGGGCGCCGCCCGCGCCGCCGCGCGCGCTGTGGGTCTTGATGCCCTGGGAGACGAGGGCGGCGGGGGAGCTGATGACCGCGGCGGCGCGGCCTTCGACGGCGCCCTGGATGCGGTTGTTGCGGGAGGCCACGATCTCGTCGCCGAAGCCGGGCACGAAGCGGTAGATCATCGCGGAGGCGACGATCGCCAGGATGATGATGGCGAGTCCGGAGACGACGGCGGAGACGGAGTCGGGCCCGTCCTGGCCCGCGAGCGCGCCGGCGAGTCCGAGCACGATGAGGATGACCGGCTTGACCAGGATGATCGCGATCATCAGGCCGGCCCAGCGGCGTACGTGGCCCCACATGTTCTTGTCGACGAGGCCGGAGTAGACGACGACGCCGAGGAGCGCTCCGACGTACAGCAGCACGGCGCGGATGAACAGCTCCAGGTAGAGCACGCCGGCGGCGATGATCGTGACGAGGGAGACGACGATCAGCATGATCGGGCCGCCGCCGATGCCGGTGCCCTTCTCCAGCGCTTCGGAGAAGGTGCCGAAGAACTGGTCGGTCTGGTCCTTGGTGCCGCCGGCGACGACGTTGGAGATGCTGTCGGTGGCGGAGACCAGGGTGTAGAGGATCAGCGGGGTGAAGGCGGAGGCGAGGACCGTCAGCCAGAGGAAGCCGACGGCTTCGGAGACGGCGGTGAGCAGCGGGACGCCGCGGATGGCCCGCTTGGCGACGGCCAGCAGCCAGATGATCAGCGTCAGGACGGTGGACGCGGCGAACACGACCGCGTACTGGGAGAGGAAGGTCGGGTTGGTGAAGTCGACCGTCGCGGTGGACTTCACGGCCTTCGCGAGGGTGTCGACGGTCCACGCCGCGGCGTCGGCGCAGCCGCGGGCGAGCACGGTCAGCGGGGTGAGTTCGTCGACGGGGTTGTTGGTGGTGCTGCTGCCGCCGCCTTCGGAGCCGTTGTTGCACAGGTCCCTGGCCTGGCCGCTGATGAGGCCGCACTCGTCCTTGCTGGCGCTCGGGCGCGGGCTCGGGGAGTTGCTGGGGGGCGGCGTCGGCTCGGCGGCGGCGGACGGCGCGAGCACGACGGCCGCGACGACGGAGGCGTGCAGGGCCGCGAGGGCGGCCAGGGCGCGCGCGTGGGAGCGGCGGAGCAGTTGGGGGGTGCGGCTACCGGGCATGGGTGAAGCCTCCGTATCCCGCGACGGCGCTGGCGATCTCCTCGGCCGTGGAGGCGCGGTTGTCGCCGTTGACCGGCGTCGGACCTTCCTTCTGGGAGGACGAGGTGATCTTCCAGTCGCCGTCGACCCACTTCAGGTTCTGGGTGAGGGTGAAGTAGGAGGAGGTGACCGGCTTGGTGGACTCCGGCCCTGCGAGTCCGATGAGTCCGGTGCACCAGACCTCGACCGAGGCCGTGTCGCCCTTCTGGTCGGTCACCTTGGTCCCGATGGGGATCGTGCGGGAGACGAAGGAGAGGCCGTCCGGTGCGGTGCCGTCCGCCGTGAGGCCGACGGCGCCGAGGAACTCGGTGGAGTACGCCTTCGCCAGGTCCGCCAGCAGCTGCTCGGCGACGGCCGGGTCGTGCACGGTCCGTACGATGTCGCCGCGGCTCTTCTCCTGGAACATGCCGTCGGACCCCAGGGCCACGGCGTAGTTCGCCGCGGCGCTCTGCGCGCCCTGGGCGTCCTTCGCGTACCCGGTCGGGATCCCCGTCCCCTCCGCCTTGCCCTTCACGGGCTTGACGCCCGTCGGTGCGGTGGGGGCCGCCTCCCGGCCCTTGGCGCTGCCGCCGTCGCCGTCCCCGCCGCCGTCGCCGCCGCCCTGGTTGGCGAAGGCGATCGCGGCGATGAGCAGCACGACGACGCCGACGACGGTGATGAGGGAGCGGGAGGTGCGGACGGGACGGCGGGCGGCGCCGTAGCCGTCGTCCGCCGCGCCGGGCAGGCGGGTGCGGGTCTGGCCCGTCCCGCCGTACGGATCGTCCGGGTCGCTCCCGCCGGTGCGGTACCCGTGATCGTCGCCGTGGTTCATGGCGCGGCCCCTCCCTCGTGTCCCCGGAAGCCCTCGTGTGCCGGGAAGTCCTCGTGCCCGGTGCGTGTTCCGTGCCCGGTGCGTGTTCCGTACCCGAGGTGGGACGTCGTACGGCGCGGATCGGTGCCCGTGCCGCTGTCGTACGACGCCGGTGGTCGTACGACGGTGCGCGCGGACGCGCTGTGGTGACTCGACATCAGGCGCAACTGGGACGTCGGCTGGGACATCGGCTGGGACATCGGGGGGACGCAACCTCTGAGGGTGGGCCGGGCTCGCATCGGGGGAGGAGTGCGGACGGGGGAGATCGGGGGAGTGCGGTCTCGGGCTACGGGCTGATGGGGAGTGAGGTCACACGGCCATCCCGTAGACGATGGTGAACAGGGTCCCCAGGGATCCGATGATGAAGACTCCGGTCAGTCCCGCGACGATCAGGCCCTTGCCCTGCTCCGCGCTGAACGTGTCCCGGAGCGCGGTCGCGCCGATGCGCTGCTTGGCCGCACCCCAGATCGCGATGCCGAGGCAGATCAGGATGGCCACGGCCATCACCACCTCGATCATCACCCGTGCTTCGTTCCCCAGACTCCCGAACGGGCCCCAGTTCGGGGCGATACCGCCGATGATGGTGTTGATGTCGCCCTTTTCGGCTGCCAGGATCATGTGTAACTCACCGCCCCTGTCGGGTCTTTCGCCGCCCGTGCCCCTCGGCATGGGCCATCGCTCTATCTTCGCTGATGAAACCGCCCGCGTATGCCGACTTGGCGGGTCTCTTTACCCGATCTCCGCACGTATGACCGATGATCGCCGTCCTGACCTGCGGCGAAGCGGATCGGAGCGGGTCGGAGTCATGGCGAGGAGCCCGTATTGTCACTCTGTGTATCACGCTGCGTGACTCCGGGCAATGACTGTCGTTGTTCCACCTTTGGGGCGCTCCTCACGTTTCCGGCGTGTGGTGTCCGCTTCGTTGCGCTTGATGCGGTTGGTGCGCTCGTCGTGGGTGGGGCGGGGCGGTGCAGGGGCGGTACGGGTGTTCGGGGGTGCAGCGGTGCCCATGGTCGCGCCGACCCGGTGGCCGGGACAGGGCGCACGGGGAGCGCAGGGTGGGAGGCGGCGGGCAGGTTCCGCCGGGCGGGCGCGGGCGGAGGGGGTCGGCGTGCGAAGGCGCGCGTCCCCGGCCACCTCCTGAAAGCCCGGCAGCCGACCTACACTGGCGCGGAGCGGAATGCCGAGCGGACTCCGGTGGCGGGAAGGGCGGTTGACGGTGCGTAAGGCGTGGGTGATCGCGGGCCTCTCCGTCGGGGTGTGCATGGCCTTCCTCGCGCTGCTCTTTGTCGGGACCTTCACGCTCGCGGGCGGCGCCTTCGGGGCCGGGGCCGGTGCGCAGGGCAAGGCCGTGACCCTCGCGAAGGGCGCGGTTCCGGCGCGGTACCAGCAGCTGGTGCAGAAGTGGGGCAATCTGTGCCCCGCGATCAATCCGGCGCTGCTGGCCGCGCAGCTGTACCAGGAGAGCGGCTGGAACCCGCGGGCGCAGAGCCACGCGGCGGCCCAGGGCATCGCCCAGTTCATCCCGGGCACGTGGGCGGCGCACGGCATGGACGGCGACGGGGACGGCGACCGGGACGTCTGGGACCCGGCCGACGCGATCCCGTCCGCCGCCTCGTACGACTGCAAGCTGGCCGGGTACGTGAAGAAGGCGCCGGGCGACCCGACGGCGAACATGCTCGCCGCGTACAACGCGGGGGCGTACGCCGTCATCAAGTACGGCGGGGTGCCGCCGTACAAGGAGACCCAGCACTACGTGAAGATCATCCGCACCTTGGAGAAGAGCTTCGCGAAGCCGGTCGGGCGGGTGGACCCGTCCCGGCAGGCCGCGGGGGCGATCGACTTCGCGCAGAAGCAGCTCGGCACCAAGTACTTGTGGGGAGGCAACGGCACGCCGGAGCAGGACGGGCGGTTCGACTGCTCCGGGCTGACCCAGGCGGCGTACCGGACCGTGGACATCGAGCTGCCGCGGGTGGCCAACGACCAGTACAACGCGGGTCCGCACCCCACGCGGGAGGAACTGCTCCCGGGCGACCTGGTGTTCTTCTCGGACGACCTGACCAATTCGCGCGCCATCCGGCACGTCGGGATCTACGTCGGTGGCGGATACATGATCAATGCGCCGCGGCCGGGTGCCGTGATCCGCTTCGACAAGATCGACACCCCGGACTACTTCGGTGCCACCCGGGTCACCGAGGAGGGTGCGAAGGCGCTGCCCAAGCACCCGCCGACGGCCTGACGGCCTGACGGCCTGACGGGGTGTTTGGGGGTGGCCGGAAGTCGTCCGCTGGTCACGGCCCTGAGCTGCGGCGATCTATCTCTCTTCGATAACGTCATGGTGATCGTTCGGTGGAGAGTGGAACGCGGGCGGCTCCTTGGTCGTTCCCTTGGAACGGAGGCACCGCACGACATCGGCGCGGGAGCTGCGACGGACGTGCGACCGTCACCACACGCTGATCACGGGGGTGCAGGGCGAGGGGTGCGCGCGGGAGCGCCGCCGTTCGCGACACAGGGCAATTGAAGGCCGGTAGAAGGCCGAGACAAGGCAAGGGGCCGCATCAGATGGCTGGACTCGCCCCGGGGTTCTCCCCGGCGGAGTCGGAGGTGGGTTTCTCCCTCGCGGAGTCGAGTGGGGCCTCGGGGCCCGACGTCGACCTGCTCCACGGCATCAACGACCTCGCGAAGGCCGCCCCGCCGTGGTTCGACCGGATCATGGGCTTCGTCGGCGAGTTCGGCATCATGTTCGGGCTCGTCGCCCTCGGCTTCTGGGCCTGGTGGCTCCTGCGCTCCCGGGGCACGGTCGAGGACTCGATCTCGGGTGCCGCGGCGGTGGTGTGGGCGCCGTTGGCCGCCGCCGTCGCCCTGGTGATCAACATCCCCATCCGCGAGCTGGTGGAGCGGCCACGGCCGTTCGTGAACGACAAGTCCCTGGAGGTCCTCGTCGAGGGCAAGACGGACTTCTCCTTCGTCAGCGACCACTCGACGATGGCGATGGCGATCGCCGTCGGCATCTTCCTCGCCCACCGCAAGCTCGGCTTCGTCGCCCTCGGGCTGGGCTTCCTGGAGGGCTTCCTCCGCATCTACATGGGCGTGCACTACCCGACGGACGTGATCGGCGGCTTCGCGCTCGGCACGGCGGTCACCCTGCTCCTCGCGCCCCTCGCGCAGCTGCTGCTGACGCCGGTGATGCGGGCGATCGCCGGCTCCGGCAAGGCGGGGTGGATGGTGCGCTCGAAGAAGGCGGCGTCCGGTGCGGACGGGCGGCGCCAGGCGGAGCCGCTGGGCATTCCGGAGCCGCGGACGGAGGGCCCGCGGGACAAGGGCCTCGCCGCGTAGCCGCCTGCGGCGGTGCACGGCCGGTGCGGGTCCCACGTGTGGCCGTCGCCCGCCGACTGCGCCTTGCGCCCTGGGGCACTTCCGGGTGCGCGGTGATGGCGTCTGCGGCCCGTCCGTGGCTTGTCGCGCAGTTCCCCGCGCCCCTAAACACCTCCGCCCCAGCCCGCAGACAAGCCACGGGGGCAGCAAAGCAGGTGGCGCTGGGGTTCCCCCACGCCTTTAGGCGTGGGGCGCGGAACTGCGCGAACAGCCACAGACAACCTGCAGGCACGCGACCGGGGCAGCGAAACGGGGGCGTGGGGAACTGCGCGAACAGCCACAGACGGGCCGCGGAGACCGACGCTCCCGCAGGGGAACGGCGGCTACGTCCAGAGGCCAAAAGAATCAGCGGCGGCGGTTGCGGTGGCGGTGGCGGCGGATGATGTAGCGCGCGCCCACCGCGCCGAGGACTCCCGTCGCGCCCACGGAGAGGGAGCTCTCTATCGGGCCCTCCGGTTTGGACGCGAGCAGCGCCGCGGCGTCGCGGTCGGCGGGGCGGCGTTCGACCGCCGCGGCCGTACCGGTCAACAGGGGCAGGGCGAGCGCGGTGGATACGGCGGCGCTGGTTATTCGACCGGCCGTGGCCAAGGAAGTGGGCATGGGGCGTCCTCAGAGTGACGTGGCGTGGTGTGACGGTGCGCGGGGCGAGAGCCCCTCGTAATCCAGAGCACCCGCCCTCGCCCCGCCCGGCCATCCAGCCGCGCCCGTCCGGGCGATGGAACGCCGGCCGCTCCCCCCGGTCAGCGTCACAGCCCCTGGGGGAAGGCGAACACGCCCTCGGGGTCGTACTGCTTGCGCAACCGCCCCAACCGGTCCGCCGACGGACCGAAGTACGCAGTGCGCCAGCCGGTCAGCGCCGCGTCGGCGTAGTTCTGGTACGCCGCACCGGAGACGTGACCGCGCATCGCCGCGTGCGCCTCCCGCAGCCAGGACCGCTCGGCGGAGCCCGCCGTCCCCGGCGCCCACGAGGCGAGGTACTGCACCAGCACGCGCGAACGCCGGTGGACGAAGGCCGTGGCCGACGGGTCCACCCGGTTGATCGCACCGCCGAACGCCGTCAACTGGATCGCCCCCTCGCCGCGCCCCGCCGGGAGCCGGGTGAACCGCTCGGTCCGCGCGACCAGCTCCCGTACCGCCGCTGCCGACACCTCGCGGTCGAAGAAGTCGGAGGCGGCGGCGTACGTCTCGCGCCCGAGCGCCCCCGCCCTGCTGCGGCCCGGCACCGCCCCCGGCAGTGCGCACTCCTCCTCGCTGCGGGTCGAGCAGCCCGCGTAGCCGAGCATGGCGGCGAGGTGCGGGCGGGTGCGCAGCGACACGGATGACGCGCTGGCGCCCGCGACGTCGGCGAGCCGGTCGACCGCGTTGCGCAGGGCGCCCTCCGTACCGAGGGAGCACACGGCCACCGACACCCGCGGCGCCGCTCCGCCCGAGCTGCCCGCGGACAGGTGCGCGGCTGACCACGTCTCGTCCGGCTGGTCGGGCCCCCAGCGCTGCCAGGCCGTCAGCACGGCCCCCGCCGTCCGCCACGGCCAGGTCAGCAGGGCGACGACGAGCGGCGGCGCCGGATGCGTACGGAACCGCAGCTCGGTGACGACGCCGAAGGAGCCGTGGCCCGCGCCGCGCAGCGCCCAGAAGAGGTCCGGGTCCCGCTCGGCGTCGGTCCGCCGCACCTGCCCGTCCGCGGTGACGACCGTCGCCCCGGTGAGGCTGTCGCAGGTCAGCCCGTACGCCCGGGAAGTCACCCCGTGTCCGCCGCCGAGGGCGAGACCGGATATGCCGACGGACGCGCAGGAGCCGGCGGGCAGGGTGCGGCCCCGGGCGCCCAGCGTCCGGTAGACGGAGACCAGCCGGGCGCCGGCGCCGATCGTCGCGGCGTCGGAGCCGTCGGCGGTGATGCGGTCCAGCGGCGAGACGTCGATGACGAGCCGGCCGTCGCCGCTGGAGTGGCCGGCGTAGGAGTGGCCGCCGCTGCGGATGGCGACGGGGACCCGGTGGGCGCGGGCGTAGCGCAGGCACTCCTGGACGTCGGCGGTGCCGGAGACGTACGCGACGGCCGCGGGCCTCAGGGAGTCGAAGCGGGTGTTGTAGAGCTGGCGCGCGGTCGGGTAGTCGGCGTCGTCGGGGAGCACCAGGGTGCCGTCGAGGCCGCGGCCGAGCGCCCGCCAGTCGCGGGCCGGGGACGGGGAGGGGCGGGAGCCCTGCGGCGGTGACGGGCGCGGAGACGGAACGGTGGACGAGGGGGCCGACCCGGACGGGGGCGCGTTCGCGGCGCCCCGCTCCTTGGTGCAGGCGGCGGTCGTCGCGAGGGCGACCGCGGTCGTGAGCAGCGCACGCCGATCCATCGGACCTCCTGGGTGTCCCGGGCGTTCTGGTGGTGCTCTTCGTGACCAGACGCACCGAGGGCGCCGTGGGGTTTCGCGGTCCGGGCGGCGGCCGTCGATTCGGGTCTCAGGCGGTGAGCTCTGCGGCGGCGTGCGCGGTGGCGTCCGTACGGGCCCGGTCCCGCGAGCGGCGGGCCGGTCCGCTCCAGCCGCAGTCGCAACGGGCCAGGGCGAAGGAGCCGCGTTCCGTGGTCGTCGTGTGGTGGGGGGACTTGGTGGCGGCGGGGGTGGGGCCGTCGTTCGTGGGGGCATGCGGGGGCACGTGTCCACCGTACTGGCCGGAGGCCGCGGGTAGACAGGGGAGCGCCGGCGCCGCCGTCGGCGTGACGGCGGCCCCGCGCGGTCGTTAGGGAGGGCGGGTGGAGGTCTCTCGCAAGCGAACGTGTCGAACCGGCGATCGGCGGTTCCGGTGTTGGTTGGGGGTCACAGGCCATGGTCGAGCAGCGGCAGGGGCGCAAGGGCGGGGCGGTCGTCGTCTCCGCGGCCGTCTTGGGAGCGTTCGCCGTCACCGGCTGCGCGGGCGGCGGGGGTGCTTCGGGCCAGGCCGTGGCGGACGACCGGCCCAGCTCGCGCGCGGTCAGCGACGACGCGGTGCTCGGCGCAGCGGACGCCCTGGTCGAGGCCGGTAGCGCCCGGGCGCGCACGTCGATGGAGACGGCGTCCGGCGGCACCCGGGTCACGATCCAGGGCGAGGGCGGCTACGACTTCCGCCGGCCGGTGGGGCAGCTCACGGTCGTGCTCCCGCAGGACCCGGCCGGAGCGGAGGAGCACCGTCCGGTCACCGAGCTGATGACGCCGGACGCGCTCTACATGAAGAACCGCGGTGCGGGGGTGCCCGCCGACAAGTGGGTGCGGATCGACACCTCGACCCTCCAGGACGGGAACCTGGTCACGGGCGGTGCGACGGATCCGCTGGCGGCGGCGGAGCTGCTGCGGGGCGCGCGGGAGCTGACGTACGTGGGCAGCGAACGCGTCGAGGGCGTGCTGGTGCAGCACTTCCGGGGGAGCACGGACATCGGCAGGGCGGCGCGGGAGGCCAGATCGCCGGTGCGCACCGCGCTGGAGGCGGCGGCGAAAGGGTTCACCACGGTGACCGTGCCGTTCGACGCGTACGTGGACGAAGAGGGGCGGTTGCGGAAGGTGAAGCACCGCTTCAGCTTCAGCAACGGCAGGACGACGGTGGCCGTGACGTCGACCACCGTGCTGTTCGACTTCGGGGCGCCGGTGGCCGTTCGGCTGCCGGACCAACGGGATATTTATGCGGGAAGGATCAGGGCCTAAATGGTCCGGACGTGCCATGCGCGGTCTGTGCATCGCTCCCTACGCTAGGAAGTCGACACCGGAGGAAGAGGTGAATGCACGTGGCTCCGCCCAGTACGACGTTGGTCCAGGACCACGTGGCCCTCGCCGAGATCGAGCTGTGTGGTGAGTTGATCATCGCGGCGTCCGCCGCGGACGGGGAGCGGCTGAGCCCGGCCCGTATCGACGAGGTGCTGAAGGTCGTCACCGAGCGGGCGGCGCTCGGCCGGCAGGACTGACGGCGACCAGAGCAAGCGACCGGAGTGAGTAACCGGAGCAAGCGACCGGAACGGCTGATGGGCGGGGCGCGTCTGCGTCCCCGCCCATCGGTGCGTACGGCTCCGCCGGTCTGCGCGGTCCCTGCGTACGGAGGCGTCAGGTGCGCATCATCCGGGCGATCGCCTTCGTCGCCTCCTCGACCTTCGCCTCGATCTCGTCGCCGCCCTTGACCGCGGCGTCGGCGACGCAGTGGCGCAGGTGCTCCTCAAGGAGCTGGAGGGCGAAGGACTGGAGGGCCTTCGTGGACGCCGAGACCTGGGTGAGTATGTCGATGCAGTAGACGTCCTCGTCCACCATGCGCTGGAGGCCGCGGATCTGGCCCTCGATCCGGCGCAGGCGCTTGAGGTGCTCGTCCTTCTGCTTGTGGTAGCCGTGGATGCCGCGGTCGTGGTCGGTGACCGGGGCTTCGGCGGCGAGGGTCTCGGTGACCGGGGGGCCGGCCGCCTCGGTGGTCGTCATCGGGTCCTCCCGTTGTCCTGGCGTGCTGTGCTTGCTCTGCTTGCTGTGCGTGCTGTGCGTGCTGTGCGTGCTGTGCGTACCGAGTGTGCTGCTTGTACTGCTCGTGCTCGGCCTGCGTGGTGTGAGGCGCCCGCATCGGGGTTCGCATACCCCTCATGGGTATATGGTACCGGGTCGTGCGTGATCACGGAGGAAAGCGTTTCACGAGGCGCCCGCCCCGTGCGCAGCTTCGTGACCTGCCCGGGGGAGTGCTTCGGCGACGGGTGGGGAAGGTGCCACGGGGGGCCGTGCCGGTCGTGGCCGCCCATGGGCGACACTGAAGAACACCGGTTGGCCGCGGCCGGATGAATGCGCCTAGCATCAGCCTGTCCGAATCCAGCGCACCACAGGGACCTCACGTGCGATTTCGTCTGACCCCACGGGAGACGAGCTTCTACGACATGTTCGCGGCCTCCGCGGACAACATCGTGACGGGCTCGAAGCTCCTGATGGAACTGCTCGGGGCCGACGCTTCCTCCCGGAGTGAGATCGCGGAGCGGATGCGGGCCGCGGAACACGCGGGTGACGACGCCACCCATGCCATCTTCCACCAGCTCAACTCCTCCTTCATCACGCCGTTCGACCGTGAGGACATCTACGCCCTCGCATCGTCCCTCGACGACATCATGGACTTCATGGAGGAGGCCGTCGACCTGGTCGTCCTCTATCAGGTCGAGGAACTTCCCAAGGGCGTCGAGCAGCAGATCGAGGTGTTGGCCCGGGCCGCCGAGCTGACGGCCGAGGCGATGCCGCACCTGCGGACCATGGAGAACCTCACCGAGTACTGGATCGAGGTCAACCGACTGGAGAACCAGGCGGACCAGATCCACCGCAAGCTCCTGGCCACGCTCTTCAACGGCAAGTACGACGCCATCGAGGTGCTGAAGCTGAAGCAGATCGTGGACGTCCTGGAGGAGGCGGCGGACGCCTTCGAGCACGTCGCGAACACCGTGGAGACCATCGCGGTCAAGGAGTCCTGACCTCCGTGGACACCTTCGCCCTGGTCGTGACGATCGCCGTCGCGCTCGGCTTCACCTACACCAACGGCTTCCACGACTCCGCGAACGCCATCGCGACCTCCGTCTCCACGCGCGCGCTGACCCCGCGCGTCGCGCTGGTGATGGCCGCGCTGATGAACCTCGCGGGGGCGTTCCTCGGGCAGGGCGTGGCCAAGACCGTCAGCGAGGGGCTGATCGAGACCCCGCAGGGCAGCAAGGGGATGGGCATCCTCTTCGCCGCCCTGCTCGGCGCGATCGTCTGGAACCTCGTCACCTGGTACTTCGGGCTGCCGTCGTCGTCCTCGCACGCCCTGTTCGGCGGCATGGTCGGGGCGGCCCTGGCCGGTGGCACGGAGGTCATCTGGTCCGGGGTGCTGGAGAAGATCGTCATCCCGATGTTCGTCTCGCCGCTGGTCGGCCTGGTGGCGGGGTACCTGGTGATGGTCGCCATCCTGTGGATCTTCCGCCGGGCGAACCCGAACAAGGCCAGGCGCGGCTTCCGGATCGCCCAGACGGTCTCGGCCGCGGCGATGGCCCTCGGCCACGGCCTCCAGGACGCCCAGAAGACGATGGGCATCGTGGTGATGGCCCTGGTCATCGCGGACGTCCAGCAGTCCGGCGACGAGATCCCGGTGTGGGTGAAGATCGCCTGTGCGGTGATGCTGTCGCTCGGCACGTACGCCGGCGGGTGGCGGATCATGCGGACGCTGGGGCGCAAGATCATCGAGCTCGACCCCCCGCAGGGCTTCGCCGCGGAGACGACGGGCGCCTCGATCATGTTCGGGTCGGCCTTCCTCTTCCACGCGCCGATCTCCACCACCCACGTCATCACCTCGGCGATCATGGGCGCGGGCGCGACGAAGCGGGTGAACGCGGTGCGCTGGGGCGTCGCCAAGAACATCGTTCTGGGGTGGTTCATCACCATGCCGGCAGCGGCGGCGGTCGCCGCGCTGAGCTACGGCGTGGTGTGGCTGGTGTTCGGCTGAGGCGAAGGCCGGAGGACGACGGCCGGAGCCCGGAGCCCGGAGCCCGGAGCCCGGAGCCCGGAGTCGGGATCCGGCGGGGCGCGTAGGGGGCGCGTATACGGGCGTACGGCGCTCCCCCGAGCGCGTACGGGCGTAGGGATCGCGCCACCCTCGTGCCCTGAAGCGCCCGCACCGAGAGCCTCACGGGTACTACGGGCCGAAGACGCAAGTGGGCCCGCCCCCGGGAAGGAAGTGGGGGCGGGCCCTTCGTCGTGCGGTGGCACCGCCATGCAGCACCGCAGGACGGCTGGAGCGGCTGGCGCGTACGGCCCCACGGGCCCGGAGACCCGTCGGTCCCGGAGGCGCCGGGGCAGCCGGAGCGTGCTCAGCCGAAGCGGCCGGAGATGTAGTCCTCGGTGGCCTGGACGGACGGGTTGGCGAAGATCCGCTCCGTGTCGTCGATCTCGATCAGCTTGCCGGGCTGGCCCACGGCCGCCAGGTTGAAGAAGGCGGTGCGGTCGGAGACCCGGGCCGCCTGCTGCATGTTGTGGGTGACGATGACGATGGTGAAACGCTCCTTCAGCTCCCCGATCAGGTCCTCGATCGCGAGGGTCGAGATCGGGTCGAGCGCCGAACAGGGCTCGTCCATCAGCAGCACCTCGGGCTCGACCGCGATCGCGCGGGCGATGCACAGCCGCTGCTGCTGACCGCCGGAGAGGCCGGAACCCGGCTTGTTGAGCCGGTCCTTGACCTCGTTCCAGAGGTTGGCGCCGCGCAGGGACTTCTCCACCACGTCAGCGAGCTGGTTCTTCTTGTACGAGCCGTTCAGCCGCAGCCCCGCCGCGACGTTGTCGAAGATCGACATCGTCGGGAACGGGTTCGGCCGCTGGAAGACCATGCCGACCGTGCGGCGCACGGCGACCGGGTCCACGGAGGAGGCGTACAGGTTCTCGTCGTCGAGCAGTACCTTGCCCTCCACCCGGCCGCCGGGGGTGACCTCGTGCATCCGGTTGAGGGTGCGCAGGAACGTCGACTTGCCGCAGCCGGAGGGGCCGATGAAGGCCGTCACCGAGCGGGGCTCCACGGTCATCGAGATGTCCTCGATCGCCTTGTGGGAGCCGTAGTAGGCGGTCAGTCCGCTGACGTCGATTCGCTTGGCCATGAGTTCAGTTCACTTCCCAGTTGCCGCGCGTCAGCGGCCGGTCTTCGGGGCCTTCCAGCGGGCGATGCCGCGGGCCACCAGGTTGAGGATCATGACGAAGGCGATCAGGACCAGGGCGGCGGCCCAGGCGCGGTCGTACGACGCCTCGCTGCCGACCCGGTACTGCTCCCAGATGTAGAACGGGAGCGAGGACTGGGCCCCTTCGAACGGGTTGGTGTTGATCAGCTGGCTGCCGAAGACCAGCAGCATGATCGGGGCGGTCTCGCCGGCGATGCGGGCGATCGCGAGCATCACACCGGTGGTGATGCCGCCGAGCGCGGTCGGGATGACCACCTTCACGATGGTGCGCCACTTCGGGACGCCGAGGGCCAGGGACGCCTCGCGCAGCTCGTTCGGTACGAGCTTCAGCATCTCCTCGGTCGAGCGGACGACGACCGGGATCATCAGGATCGCCAGCGCCAGCGCGCCCATCAGGCCGGACGGGCTCAGCTCGAACATCAGCATGATGGAGAGGATGAAGAGGCCGGCGACGATCGACGGGATGCCCGTCATGACGTCGACGAAGAACGTCACGGCCTTGGCGAGCGCGCCCTTGCCGTACTCGACCAGGTAGATCGCGGTCAGCAGGCCGATCGGCACCGAGATGGCGGTGGCGAGGCCGACCTGCTGGAGGGTGCCGACGATGGCGTGGTACACGCCGCCGCCCGGCTCGAAGCCGGGCACGCCGGCCATGGAGTGGGTCAGGAAGTACCCGTCGAGGACCTTCACGCCCCGGCTGACCGTCACCCAGATGAGGGAGAGCAGCGGGATGACGGCGATGATGAAGCAGACCCAGACGACGCTGGTCGCCAGCTTGTCCTTGGCCTGGCGCCGGTTCTCCACGACCGAGGTCGCCACGTACGAGAGGGCCATGAAGAAGAGCGCCGAGAGCAGACCCCACTGGATCTTGCTGTGCCAGCCGGCGACGGCGCCGAGGCCGCAACCCAGCGCGATGCCGGCGGCGGCGAAGCCGACCGGGGCCCAGCGCGGGAGCGACCGGCCGCTGAGGCGGGCCGGGGCGATCGCGCCGGCGGGCGTCGGCGCGCTGTCGTGCAGTGCTGTCTGGCTCATGCGTTGGCCCCCGAGTACTCCTTGCGGCGGGCGATGATCATGCGGGCCCCGCCGTTGACCAGCAGGGTGAGGATGAAGAGCACGAGGCCGGAGGCGATCAGCGCGTCCCGGCCGAGCTCGTTGGCCTCGTCGAACTTCGCGGCGATGTTCTGGGCGAAGGTGCCGCCACCGGGGTTGAGCAGGTGCCCGGAGATGATGAAGCTCGGCGACAGCACGGTCGCCACCGCCATCGTCTCGCCGAGCGCCCGGCCGAGGCCCAGCATCGACGCCGAGATGACGCCGGAGCGGCCGAAGGGCAGCACCGACATCCGGATGACTTCCCAGCGGGTGGCGCCGAGCGCCAGCGCGGCCTCTTCGTGCATCTTCGGGACCTGGAGGAAGACCTCGCGGCTGACGCTGGTCACGATCGGCAGGATCATGATCGCGAGCAGGATGCCCACGGTGAACAGCGAGCGGGCGACGCCGATCTCGGTCTTCTCGAAGATGTACGTCCAGCCGAAGTAGTCGTCCAGCCAGAGGTTGAGCCCCTCCAGGTACGGAACGAGGAAGAGCGCGCCCCAGATGCCGTAGATGATCGACGGCACGGCGGCGAGCAGGTCGACGACGTACGCGATGGGCGCGGCGAGCTTGCGGGGCGCGTAGTGCGAGATGAAGAGCGCGATGCCGACGGCGATCGGGACCGCGATCGCCATCGCGATGATCGAGCTGACGACCGTGCCGAAGAGCAGCACCGCGATGCCGAACACCGGCGGGTTGCCCGCGGGGTTCCAGTCGAACGTGGTGAGGAAGTTGCCCTCGTTCTCGGAGAGCGCGATGGCGGCGCGGTAGGTGAGGAACGCCGCGATCGACGCCATGATCACCAGGAGCAGGATGCCCGAGCCGCGGGACAGGCCGAGGAACACCTTGTCGCCGGCGCGCCCGGTCGAGGAGCTCTTGGCGGCGAGGGAGGCGGTCGGGCCGCCTCCCCGGCGGCCGGGGTCGCCGGCGCCGGACGGGCTCTGACGGCCGGGCGGCGGGGAGTCATGGGGTTCTATGGGTGTCGTGGAAGCCATGGTCTTTCCGGTCTGTGTGGGGGAGCGGTGGCTCCCCTGGCGGCGGTGCACCGGATGGGCGGACGGGTGCGGTTGCGGACACGGAGCGGGTCGGTGGGGGTGGGGGGCTTCGTGGGGCCGGTGGGCCGGGCGGGCGCGGACAGGCGGAGGGTGGTCGATCCCTCCCCCCGCCTGTCCTCATTACGTTGTGGCCCTGCGGGGCCCGGTGCGCCCGGTGGGTCCGCGGCCCTATGGCCTACGGCCTCCGGGTCCGGGTCAGTTCAGGCCGGCGACGGTCTCGCGGACCTTCGCGTTGATCTCGGCCGGGATGGGGGCGTAGCCCGCGTTCGACAGGACCTTCTGGCCCTCCTCGCTCGCGGTGTACGTCAGGAAGGACTTGACCGTGTCGAGGGTCTCGGGCTTGTTGCCGGTGTCGCAGACGACCTCGTACGTCACCAGGATGATCGGGTAGGCGCCGTCGGCCTTGGTGGCGTAGTCCAGCTCCAGGGCGAGGTCCTTGCCGGTGCCCTTGACCTTGGCGGCGGCGATGGCCTTGGAGGCGTTCTCCGAGGTGGCCTTGACGGGGGCCGCGGCGCCCGTCGCGATGTCGACCGTCGGGATGGACTGCGAGGTGGCGTACGAGAGCTCGAAGTAGCCGATCGCGCCGTCGACCTGCTTGACCTGGGCGGCGACGCCGGAGGAGCCGGAGGCGGCCTGGCCGCCGGGCGCGGGCCACTTCTTCTCGGCCTCGTAAGGCCAGTCGGCCTTGGCGGTGGCGCCCAGGTACTTGCCGAGGTTCTGGGTGGTGCCGGAGTCCTCGGAGCGGTGGAACGCCTGGATCGCCTTGTCCGGCAGGTTCTTGCCCTCGTTGAGCTTGGCGATCGCCGGGTCGTTCCACTTGGTGATCTTGCCGTTGAAGATCTTGGCGACGGCGGAGGCGTCCAGGGTCAGGTCGTCGACGCCGGGCAGGTTGTAGCCGATCGCGATCGGGCCGCCGACCATGGGCAGGTTGATGCCCTGGCCGCCCTTGCACATCTTCTTGGACTCGGCGACCTCTTCGGGCTTGAGCGCCGAGTCGGAGCCGGCGAAGCCGACGGTGCCCTGGTTGAAGGCGACGATGCCCTCGCCGGAGGAGGAGGACTTGTAGTTGATCTCCACGCCGGAGCAGGCCGCCATGTAGTTCTTCACCCACAGGTCCATGGCGTTCTTCTGAGCGCTGGAACCGGAAGCGAGGAGCTTGCCCTTGGCGCCGTCGCAGGAGATGTTCGACGCCGCGTTGCTCTTGCTGCCGCCGCCGGTGCTGCTCGCGTTGTCGTCCGAACCACACGCCGTGAGGACCAGGGCACCGGTCACAGCGAGGGCACCGAGCGCGGTGGCGCGAAGCCCGTTCTTGCGCTGAAGCTTCACTTTCGGGTGTTTCCTTCCAGGAGCCGCCTGGACGCTGGCCGTTGTCGGGACGTTGGGCGGCGTGTGTCGGGGGATGGGGGTACCGGCCCTGTGCCGGTCACCTCGTAAGGCCGAAATTAAGCAGATCAGGTGAAGTGCCCCAAGGTGGAGAGTGAACGGGAGGTGAACCGTGCTGGGCGGCTGGGTAATCGCGCCGAGCCGCCTCAAAAAGGGGCCGGCTCGCGCCTGTGGCCTGCGGTGTTGTCGGGCTACGGGTGAGTGCATGGTTCACGCGGTTCGTACGGGGAGAGGGGCGTCGGAGGTGCCGCCGAGCGCAACCTAGCGCGGGACGAGGGGTGTCGTGACGGCCGTTACCCGTACGAGTGGCGGGCGTTCGGGTGACGCGCTCGTATTGGTTGACGCGTGGTTTTGACGGCGTCGGCGCGGGTGGTAATGCGGGGTGGCGGGGGCGTACGTCAGACGCGTCCGTCAGACGTATACGGGGCGGAGGGGCGTAGGTCGGACGCGTACGGGGACGGGGGGCGTGCGTCGGACGCGGCGGGTGGCGGGGGCGTGCGTCAGACGCGTACGGCGGACAGCAGGGCCGCCACCAGTTCCCGGTCCCGCTCCTGGGTGAGCCGAGCCCGGGCCTCGTCCGGGGGGAGCCAGACCAGCCGGTCCACCTCGCGGTTGGGCGCGAAGGCGCCGCCCGTCGCCTCGGCAGCCCAGTAGCGCACCTCCTTGGGGCGTCCCTCGACCGGGTAGTACGCGGTCGGCAGTGCGGGGCCGAGTGCGCACGTCATCCCGGTCTCCTCCAGTACCTCCCGGCGCGCGCCGGAGTGCGGTGGCTCGCCGCGTTTGAGCTTGCCCTTGGGGTGCGACCAGTCGTCGTACCTGGGGCGGTGGACGAGGCAGATCTCCAGGTGGTGGGCGGTGTCGTGGGGCGCGCGGCGCCAGAGGACGCAGCCCGCGGCGAGGATGGGCGCGGGGCGGTCGGCGCCTGGCTGGTCGGGCGCGGCCTGGTCAGGCCCTGGCCGGTCGGGGGTGCCCCGGTCGGGGTCGTCGGCGGTGGTCACGGGACCCGGGTCCGTAGCGCGATGGTTCCCGGCCAGATCTCCTGGAAGGCGAACCGCGCCGCTTCGACCTCGTGGCGCTGGTCGGCGTGGAGCACTCCGAGGGCGTACGCCGTGGCCGGGGAGATGCGCGGGGTGCGCGCCGCAACGGCGGCGGCTTCGGCGGCCTCCGCCGCGTCGCGGTGGCGGTCGAGCAGCCGGCCGGCGCGGGCGAGGACGTCAGCGGTGGGGTTCGGGTGCAGCGGCGCCAGCACCTCCAGCGCGTAACGGTGCAGCCGCAGGAGTCGGCGGACCTGGTGCCAGGGGGCGTCCTGGGCCTCCTCGGCGGGCGCCGGTGCCAGCCCGTACACCAGGGCGTCCGCGTTGTACGGGTGGCCGGCGCGGCTGAGGGGGAGCGAGGCCACCGACTCCAGGAGCACGCGTTCGGTCGTCTCGGCGGCGGGGAACAGGGAGTCCTCGACGCGGGCGGTGGCGACCGGTCCGAGGGGGACTTCGGAGGCGAGTACGGCGACGGCGTCGGCGACGGCGTGGAAGCGGGCGGAGCCGAGGGCGTGCAGGGCGGCGGAGTGGGCCCGGGTCCGGGCCAGCGTCAACTGGCGGTCCAGGAGCGCGCCGGCGCGGGTGGCGCCGACGGTGAGGGAGCCGGCGGCGCGGGACGCGGTGGCGGTGACGGTCGCGGTCGCGGTCGCCGGGGGTTCGCCGTGGGTCGGGGGCGCGTCGTGGGGCGCGGACTCGTTGCGGGCGGCGGGGAGCGGGGCCGGGGCGGCGCCGGACAGCCGGGTGAGGGCGTCGAGGAGGCGGGTCAGCCGGGAGGTGCAGGCGTGTTCCTGGGCGAGCGTGGTGGACAGCCAGGCCAGCTCCGTGCGCAGCCCGTCCGCCCAGGTCGGTTCGAGGAGGGGCCGGAAGGTGTGCAGCGTGCCGCTGATGCGGCGGGCCGCCGTCCGCAGCGAACGGGCCGCTTCGGCGACCGCCGCGGTGTCGGCGCCGCTCTCCTCGTACTGCCGCAGGCTGCGCAGGAAGTCACCGGCGCGGGCGTGCAGATAGACCGCGAGCACCTCGCCGGTGCCGGTGCCGGTGCCGGTGCCGGTCGGCGCGGTCGGGTCCGGGGGCGCCGTCGGTCCGTACGCCTCCGGCACCGGCACCGGCCCGGGCTGTTCCGGCTCCGCGCTCGCGAGGGGATCCGTGGTCGTCACGGATCCCGTGGTCGTGATGCGCGCCGGACCGCCGCGGGCCGACAGTTCAGGGTTGTGCACGCCTGCGCCTCCGGGCGTCGATCAGCATCTCCTGGACGTTCTGCAACGGCTGTCCGTCCGCGTCCGTCGAGTGCCGGGTCCAGGCGCCGTCCGGGCCCAGGTGCCAGGACGACGTGGTGTCGGACATCCCCGTCTCCAGCAGACGGGTCAGGGCGGCGCGGTGCGCCGGGTCGGTGACCCGGACCAGCGCCTCGATGCGGCGGTCGAGGTTGCGGTGCATCATGTCGGCGCTACCCAGCCAGACCTCCGGCTCGCCGCCGTTGCCGAAGGCGAAGACCCGGGAGTGCTCCAGGAAGCGCCCCAGGATGGAACGCACTCGGACGTTCTCCGACAGACCGGGCACTCCGGGGCGCAGCGCGCAGATGCCGCGCACCCAGATGTCCACCGGCACGCCCGCCATCGCCGCGCGGTAGCAGGCGTCGATGATCGCCTCGTCGACCATCGAGTTGACCTTGATGCGTACGTACGCGGGCCGCCCGGCCCGGTGGTGCGCGGCTTCCTTGTTGATCCGCGAGACCAGCCCGTCGCGCAGCGACTTGGGGGCGACCAGCAGCCGGCGGTAGGTCTCGCGGCGGGAGTAGCCGGAGAGGCGGTTGAAGAGGTCGGAGAGGTCCGCGCCGACCTGCGGGTCGGCGGTGAGCAGGCCCAGGTCCTCGTACAGCCGCGCGGTCTTGGGGTGGTAGTTGCCCGTGCCGACGTGCGAGTAGCGCCGCAGGATCTCGCCCTCCTGGCGGACCACGAGCGAGAGCTTGCAGTGGGTCTTGAGCCCGACGAGCCCGTACACGACGTGGCAGCCGGCCTCCTCCAGCTTCCGCGCCCACTTGATGTTGGCCTGCTCGTCGAAGCGGGCCTTGATCTCGACGAGGACGAGCACCTGCTTGCCCGACTCCGCCGCGTCGATCAGCGCGTCCACTATCGGCGAGTCGCCGGAGGTCCGGTACAGCGTCTGCTTGATGGCGAGCACGTCCGGGTCGGCGGCGGCCTGCTCCAGGAACGCCTGCACGGAGGTGGAGAAGCTGTCGTACGGGTGGTGCAGCAGCACGTCGCGCTCGCGCAGCGCCATGAAGATGTCCGGTGCGGACGCCGACTCGACCTCGGCGAGGTCACGGTGCGTGCCCGCGATGAACTTGGGGTACTTGAGCTCCGGCCGGTCCAGGGCCGCTATCCCGAACAGACCGGTGAGGTCCAGCGGGCCGGGGAGCGGATAGACCTCGGCGTCCGTGATCTTCAGCTCGCGTACGAGCAGGTCGAGCACGTACGGATCGATGGACTCCTCGACCTCCAGCCGCACCGGCGGCCCGAAGCGCCGCCGCATCAACTCCTTCTCCAGCGCCTGGAGCAGGTTCTCGGCGTCGTCCTCCTCGACTTCCAGGTCCTCGTTCCTGGTGACCCGGAACATGTGGTGCGCCAGCACCTCCATCCCCGGGAACAGCTCCTCCAGATGGGCCGCTATCACGTCTTCGAGGGGGACGTAGCGCTGCGGCGAGGCTTCGAGGAAGCGGGAGAGCAGCGGCGGGACCTTCACGCGGGCGAAGTGGCGGTGGCCGCTGACCGGGTTGCGCACGACGACGGCGAGGTTGAGGGAGAGGCCGGAGATGTACGGGAAGGGGTGCGCCGGGTCCACGGCCAGCGGCGTCAGCACAGGGAAGATCTGCTGGCGGAAGAGGGTGAAGAGGCGGGCCTGCTCCTTCTCGGTCAGATCGGGCCAGCGGATGAGGTGGATGCCCTCTTCGGCGAGCGCGGGGGAGACGTCCTGCTGGTAGCAGGCGGCGTGCCGGGCCATGAGCTCGCGCGAACGGGTCCAGATCAGGTCCAGCACCTCGCGCGGCTGGAGGCCGGAGGCGGAGCGGGTGGCGACCCCGGTGGCGATCCGGCGCTTGAGGCCGGCGACGCGCACCATGAAGAACTCGTCGAGGTTGGAGGCGAAAATGGCCAGGAAGTTAGCCCGTTCGAGTAGGGGCGTGGCCGGGTCCTCGGCCAGCTCCAGCACCCGCTCGTTGAACGCGAGCCAGCTGCGCTCCCGGTCCAGGAAACGGCCCTGGGGGAGCTCGGCGCCGTTGCCGGCGTGGTCCTCCTCGTAGCCGTCGAGATCCGCGTCGAGGTCGGGCTCCAGATCGGACACCGTGGCGGCCACGGTGTGCGGCCGGTGCGCCGCGATGGAACCGACGGACGGCTGGGGGTGCTGGACCGATGCCTCGGCAGGCTGCTGACTCATGAACCCATTCTTCCGCGTCTGGGGCGCGATGGGCGCGTCGGAGTGGGGTACGAGGGTTCGTACGGAATCCGCTCCTGAGCCCGATACGGGATCGGGTACGGCTGACTGCATTGAGTGAGCGTCGCAGTGCAGTCTGAATGGCCGGTAACGACGACATGACGTCCGGGAATCGGCGGCGGGACCGTGCGGGGCCCCACCCTCGACTCATCGCTCTTCGTGATCGCCCCCCGCCCCCCGCCCCCCGGATCCCGGATCCCGGATCCCGGATCCCCGAGGCGCGGCCCCCGCGGGCCCCGCAGACCGTGCGGGGCGGGTGAGGCGCGTTCCGCCCCCGGGGTCAGGACTCGGTGCGGTACATCAGGTCGACCTCGTGGGTCTTGAAGCCCAGCCGCTCGTACACCGTGACCGCGGCGGTGTTGTCTGCGTCCACATAGAGCATCCCCGTGGGCAGCCCCTGCGCGGCGAGGTGGCGCAGCCCGATGGCGGTGAGGGCCTTGCCCAGGCCGCCGCCCTGCGCGTCGGGGCGCACCCCGACGACGTAGACCTCCCCCAACTGCTCGGTGGCGTGCACCTTCGTCCAGTGGAAGCCCACGACGACGCCCTCGCGCTCGGCCAGGAAGAAGCCCTTGGGGTCGAACCAGGGCTCGGCCTTGCGGTCGTCGAGGTCCCGCTGCGTGAGGGAGCCCTGCTCGGGGTGGTGGGCGAACGCGGCGGCGTTCACCGCGAGCCACGCTGCGTCGTCCTCGTCGGGGACGAAGGTGCGCACGGTGACGCCGGGCGGGAACACGGGCTCGGGGATGTCGAGCGGTGCCAGCGGGCGCCGCATCTGCCGCAACTCCCGGAACAGCGTCAACCCGAGCACCTGCGCCAGATGTCTGGCGGCGGACTTCCCGCCGTGCGCCCACACGCGCAGCCGCTTTCCCGACGCGGCGAGCAGCGCGCTGCCGAGCGCCCTGCCGTGCCCGCGCCCGCGGTGGGCGGGGTGGACGACCAGCTCCGCCGCGGGGGCCTCGACGGGGTCGGTGTCCTCCAGCTGTGCGTAGCCGACCAGCTCCCCGCCGACGGTGAGCAGGAAGTGCCGGACGCCTTCTCGCGGTCCGCCGCGCAGCTGTAGCCGGCCCTGCTCCGAGACGGCCTGCGTCCCGTCCGCGGCTGCCGCCTCGGTGAGCACGGCGAGAACGGCGTCCGCCTGGTCGGGAGCCAGTGCATCGAGGCTCTCGATCTGCCGGCCGGGCTCCGGAATCACTGCGTCAGTCGTCATGGTGGAAGCCTACGGCGGGGGCGTGGTCGTACGGCAGGACGGGCGGGCGTGCGCCCAGGACCGGCGGGGCGGCCGGGGGCGTCACCATCCGGTGCCCGCACGGCGGCGCGGTGATTTGCCGATATGGCAAAGGAGGCTCGCGTGCCCGGGCGCCCGGTCGCATCATCGAGCCGCAGGCACCGCATCCGGAGCCGGTAGGCACCGCACCCGTGAACGGAACCCGAGGAGTACTCATGGCGCAGCTCACCGCGGCATCCACGACCGGGGGGACGCACCGTCTGGTCCCGTCCCCGGCAGGCCGCACCCACGTCGTCGAGCAGGGTTCGGGCCCGCTCGTCCTGCTGGTGCACGGCTTCCCCGAGTCCTGGTACTCGTGGCGCCACCAACTGCCGGCGCTCGCCGCTGCCGGTTACCGCGCGGTGGCGATGGACGTCCGCGGCTACGGCCGCTCGTCCCGCCCGACCGAGATCGGCGCCTACCGTTTGCACGAACTCATCGAGGACACCCTCGCCGTGGTCGAGGGCCTCGGCGAGTCCTCGGCGGTGATCGTGGGCCACGACTGGGGCGCGACCATTGCCGCCAACTCGGCGCTGCTGCACCCGGAGGTCTTCCGCGCGGTGGGCCTGTTGAGCGTGCCCTACGCTCCGTGGACCGGGCCCCGACCCTCCGAGATCTTTGCCCAGATGGGCGGTGACGGCGAGTTCTACGTGTCCTACTTCCAGGAGCCGGGCCGTGCCGAGGGCGAGGTCGAACCGGACATCCGGGGCTGGCTCGCCGGCTTCTACGCCGGGCTCTCGGCTGACACCATGTCGTCCGACGACAAGTCCTCCTTCTACTTCGTGCGACCGGGCGGAAAGCTCTCCGACGGCTTTCCGGTGGGGCGGCGACCGTCGTGGCTGACGGACGGCGTCCTGGATGCCTACGCTGCGGAGTTCGAGCGGACCGGGCTGACCGGCGGGCTGAACCGCTACCGCAACATGGACCGGGACTGGGAGGAGTTCGCCGACTGGCGGGGTGCTCCGCTGCCGCAGCCCTCCCTCTTCATCGGGGGCTCCGAGGACGCGTCCATCGGCTGGCTGTCGGATGTGATCGCCGCCTTCCCCACCACCCTGCCGGGGCTGGTCGGCTCGCACATCCTGCCGGGTAGCGGCCACTGGATCCAGCAGGAGGCGAGCGACGAGGTCAACACCCTGCTCCTGGACTGGCTCGCGGGGCTCTGACGACCGACCCGCCGCTGCCGCGACGACAGCGCCGACCAGCCGACACCGTTCCCGGAACGGCGTGCGCCCCCGAGTGCGCCGTTCCGTTGGCCCTGTCGTCGGGGCTTTCGCATTCGCTCTCGTCGATGCGGAGTCCATCGTCGACCTCTGCGGCTGAGGTCCTTTCCTCTCCTGCGACGGCCCTGGAATCGCGTAACCCAGACAGTGCCGAGTCCGCTCTGGTAGGAACGGGGGATGACCGCACAGGACGAGGAAGCTCCCTCGATGGAAGACCTTGTGTGCTGTGTCCAACTCGGCCCCGGATGGGTCGACTTGACGCTGGCCACAGGAGCGAGATCCGAGGCGGAGGCGCTGGCCGCGACGACCGTGGAACTCTACGGACCCCGCGGACTGGCCATTGAGAAGAAGGCGCTCTTCGAGGACGTGGCCGCCCGCGCCACCGCCCTCAACGCGGACGGGCCGATCATGGCCGCTGCCTTCTACTCGGGCACCGGCGAAGCAGTCGTCGACTTCGTCATCGACTCCTATCTGGACGACGTGGACGAGGACGGCGAGGGCCTGCCGCGACCCGACCTCGACGAGGCGCGCTCGCTGCTGCTGGACTGGATGGGCAGCGACACCACGGGCGAGCCCGAGGTGACCTACCCGGACCTGGAGGCAGGCCCGACGGTGCGTCTTCGATCTCAGGTCAGGACCAAGCAACTCCTCGGCCTCTGGCGTCAGGACACCGGCTCCCTCACCTACGCGGTGCTTCCGCCGGGAGTCAGGAGCGTCGTCCTCGCGTCCTTCACCTGGCGCAACATGGCCCAGACCGAGAAGGTCGCCGAGCTCGCCGGTGAGCTGATGGCCACCCTGCAGGTCACCCCTACCGAATCCGGTTGACCTCCGCCCGAACGGCCAGCGGGCTAAAAACCGTGTGATCCGCTGCACCTCTCCTCCAATCCGAGCAGTTCGTTCAGGGGATCGTTCAGGCGCCGACACTCCGCATGCGGCGCAGGACCATCGCGAGCGCACCGCATATCGCGCCCCAGAGAGCGTTCATGAGCAGCATCGGAACGATGGCGTAGGGCCGGGCGAGGGGGCCTTCGAGCTGCCCGGAAAGAATGGGGGAGAGAACGGCGCTGAGGACCACGGCCGTCAAGGCGTAAGCCACGCCCGTGGCGACCAGGGTCAGCAGGGGGTCGTGCACCCTGCCAAGTCCTACGGCCAATATCCACACCAGGGAGATGGCGGCCGTGAGGATCAGCGGTGTGGCCGGCTTCCCCAGGGCCTCGCTCAGGCCCGCGATGGAGAACAGCGGGCGGATGAGCGCGACGAGCGTGAGGACGCCGATCAGCGGCCAGGCCAGGGCGCGCAGCCGCTGGGCGAACGGGAGATCGGAGTGCGTTGCGTTCATGTGCATCAGAGTCGGCGTAGGTCGACCGCCGCCGCGTCCCCCCACGGCTGACACCTCACGTACTCCATCAGTTGCGGGTGGGACAGCCAGCCCTACCCCAGCGGTTGCGGTAGGGCGGAGAACACTTCCATCGCTGGGGTGAAGGCGCGGGTGGCGGCCTCGACCTACGCTGGCTTCATGCCTGCAGCTGCTGTTGTTTCCCGGCTGCGCCGCCGGCTGTCGCGCAGCCCCCGCGCGGACGTCGCGGTCAGTATCGGGGTCGTCGTGCTGGTGGCGATCGGCGCGCTGAGACCGCTCATGGGCGCGCGCTTGGAGCCGTGGCCGCTGACCGCCGTCGGCTGGCTGGTGGCCGCAGCCGTGTGCGCCGCGTTGTTCTTCCGCCGCCGCCATCCGGTCGCGGTCGCCGGTGTCGCCCTCGTTGGCACCGGTGCGTTCTATCTACTGAGCGAGTACGACGGCCCGCTGCTGATCGCGTTCGTGGTGGCGCTGTACCAAGTCGCCGCCGACGGACGCCTCCAGGCCGCGGTCGGCCTCGCCTCACTGGCGCTGGTCTCCACCGCGATCGGCACCGTCGCGGGAAACGGCGACGTGAACGGTGTCGCGCTGTTCATGTTCACCGGCTGGCTGATCGGCGTCGTCGCACTCGGCTGGGCCCGCCACAGCCGCATGGCGTACGTGCGGGAGGTGGAGCAGCGTGCGGCGGGCGATGAGCGGATGCGGATCGCCCGCGAGTTGCACGACGTCATCGGGCACCACATCTCCCTCGTCCACGTGCAGTCGTCGGCCGCCCTGCGCCGGTTGAAGAAGGACCAGGTGGCCGGCGCGGTCCTGGCCGAAGAAGCCCTGGCGGCGATCAAGGACTCCAGCCGGGAGGCGCTGCGCGAGCTGCGGACCACCCTGGGCGTGCTGCGGCAGGGGGACGAGGCGGCCCCCACGGCGCCCCTCCCCGGCCTGGACCGCATCGACGACCTCGTCGGCGCCGCCAGACTCTCCGGTCTCGACGTGCGGACCTTGATCCAAGGGGAGCGGCGGGAGCTGCCGACCGAGGTCGAGCTCGCGGCGTACCGGATCGTGCAGGAGTCCCTGACGAACGTCACCCGGCACGCCGTGCGCGTCACGGAAGCCACCGTGAGCGTCGAGTACGGAGTGCAGGAGCTGACCATCGAGATCGCGGACGACGGTCACGGCGCGGCGTCCCACGGCTTCAAGGGCGCCGGCAGTGGCGTCGCCGGCATGCGCGAACGCGCCCGGGCGCTGGGTGGAGAGCTGTCGGCGGGCCCTTGTCCACAGGGCTTCGCAGTGCGGGCCAGTCTGCCCTACGGTTCCGATCACGGCTCCCAGCGGACCCGCTCGTAGCCCTCTCCACCCTTCTAGCCCTGTAGTCCTCCAGGAGAACGGAGCGACCTGCGTCGTGATCAAAGTCTTGCTCGTTGACGACCAGCGCCTGGTGCGCGCCGGGTTCCGCTCGATCTTGGAAGACGAGGACGACATCCAAGTCGTGGGTGAGGCCGGTGACGGGGCCGAGGCGCTGGCCGCCTGCCGTGAACTCGGCCCGGACGTCGTCCTGATGGACATCCGCATGCCCGGTGTGGACGGCCTGGAAGCCTCACGCCGCATCGCCGCGGACAGTCGGCTCGCCGAGGTCAAGGTCATCATCCTCACCACGTTCGACGTGGACGACTACGTCTACGGAGCCCTGCGCGCCGGGGCGAGCGGCTTCCTCGTGAAGGACACCGAGACAGAGGAGTTGCTCAAGGCGATCCGAGTGGTGGCCCAGGGTGACGCCCTGATGAGTCCGGGCGTCACCCGTCGGTTGATCAAGGAGTTCGCGGCCAGGGTGAAGGCGCCCGAGCCCGATCCCCGGCTCAACGCCCTCACCGAACGCGAGCGTGAGGTCATGCTGTTGGTGGCCGAGGGTCTGACGAACGACGAGATCGCCAAGCGGTTGGTTCTCAGCCCCGCGACCGCGAAGACGCACGTCAGTCACATCATGAGCAAGTTGCACATCCGCGACCGGGCCCAACTGGTGATCCTCGCGTACGAGTCGGGCATGGTCCGACCTGGTTGGCTGAGCGCCTGACGCCCGCTGTGGCCCGGTGGCTGCTCTCGCCTCGGCCGGCGGGCGGTCGGGGTGAGCGGTGAGCCCTGGAGTACCGGGGCCGTGGGCAACCGCAACTCCGGTTGTATGTCCGGCCCTCGGACCGCAACTGGCGATGTAGGACAGGTGCCCGCCACGGGCTGATGTCCTGGGGCACACTTCAGCCGGACGCTCATGCCATGAGCACACATACGCACTTCCCACCAGGCACGGCGGGTCGAGCCGTCGTCGGGTTGCTGGCAGGCGGGGCCTCGGGGTTTCTCCTGGCAGCGACTGTGGCGGCGTTCTGGGACTTCCTCATCGGCCGTGACTCCGGCGACGGCCTCTTCGCACCGACCCTGCTGTTCGTCGTGCCCGCGGTGTTCGCGGCCGTGGGTGCGTTCGTCGGTTCCCGGTGGAGGATGGGCGGTCGGTCGTCATGACGCAGCACAGCTCTCCCCTTCCTGCGCGCCGCGCGTGTTCGGGCAAGGGTGTCTTCGCGGGGCTCGCCACCTGGTCGCAGCGCAGGCGCTGGCTCGCGCTGTTGCTGTGGGTGGTGGCCGTCGCGGCGATCACGGTCGGCTCCCAAGCCCTCGGCAGCCGCTATCAGAACGACTTCTCCCTCCCCGGTACGGACTCGCAGGCCGCGACGGACCTGTTGGAGGAGCACGGATCGCCGCAGGCCGGCGCCAGCGTGGAGATCGTCTTCAAGGGCGAGCGGGCCCTGGCCGGTGATCGCGGGGCCATCGAGAAGACGCTCCGCGAGGTCCGGGGGCTCCCCGGGGTGGCGGACGTCCGCAGTCCTTACGAGGACAGCTCGGCCCTCTCCAAGGACGGGACCATCGGATACGCGACGGTCATCCTCGACGGCAAGGCGGAGGAGGTGCCGAAGGAGGACGTCACCGGCATCATCGACGTCGCGAAGGCCGCCGGGACGGACCAGTTGGAGGTGCAGCTCGGCGGAGACGCGGTGCGCGGGGCCGAGGAGGAGTCGGGCGGCGGCGCCGAGGGCGCAGGAATGCTCGCCGCCCTCGTCATCCTGGTCCTGCTGTTCGGATCGCTACTGGCGGCGGCCGTTCCGCTGGTGACCGCACTGTTCGCAGTGGGCGGTGCGATCGGGCTGATCACCCTGGCGTCGAGGGTCTTCACCGTCGCGGACTTCACCCCGCCGATCATGATGCTGGTCGGTCTCGGAGTGGGGGTGGACTACGCCCTGTTGATCTTCTACCGCTACCGCCACGAGTTGATCGGCGGCAGCGATCGGGAGAGCGCCGTGGCGACCGCGCTCGCAGTTGCGGGGCGCACGGTCTTCTTCGCCGGCTGCACGGTCATCGTCGCCCTGCTGGGGCTGGTGGTCCTGGGCCTGGGGTCGCTCCAGGGAGTGGCGCTGGCGGTGGCGCTCACCGTGCTCGTCACCATGGCCGCCTCGCTGACGCTGCTGCCCGCGCTGCTGGCCGTGTTCGGGGTCCGGATCCAGAAAGCGGTGCTGAAGCGGGCGGCCACGGATCGGAGTAAGGGACGTGAGGACGGCCGTCGTTGGCGGGCGCTCGCCGGCGCCGTCCAGCGCCGACCGCTGCCCGCGCTGCTGGCCGCCGTGGTGGCGCTGCTGGCGCTGTCCGCCCCCGCGTTGGGGCTGCGGCTGGGCTTCGCCGACGCCGGCAACGATGCGCCGTCGACGACCACACGGAAGGCGTACGACCTGATGGCCGAGGGCTTCGGGCCGGGGTTCAGCGGCCCGCTCGTCGTCGTCAGCCAGGGGGACCGGGCGGCGGCCGAGGAGATGCGGTCCGCCCTGGGGCGTACGGACGGGATCGCGGCCGTCACGCCGCCGCTGCCCACCAAGGACGGCGCCGTGTCCACGGTGATCGCCTATCCGACGACCGCGCCACAGGACGCGAAGACCACCGACCTGGTCCATGCCCTACGTGACGACGTGCTGCCGCCGCTCGCGGAGAAGACTGGTGCGGAGTACTTGGTCGGGGGATCGACCGCGGCGACGCAGGACTTCGCGGACGCGGTGTCCTCCCGGATGCCGCTGTTCGTCGCCATCGTGGTGGGGTTGTCCACGCTGTTGCTGATGGCGGTGTTCCGGTCGCTGCTGATCCCGCTGAAGGCCGCGCTGTTGAATCTGCTCTCCGTCTCGGCTGCCTTGGGTGCGATCACGCTGGTCTTCCAACACGGTTGGTTCGGTGTGCAGCCCGGGCCCGTGGAGGCGTTCATCCCCGTGATGATCTTCGCGATCGTCTTCGGGCTGTCGATGGACTACGAGGTGTTCCTCATATCCCGGATCCAGGAGGAGTGGGAGAGGGCGCGGGATCCCTCGCGGGCGGTGCGGGAGGGACTGGCCGCTACGGGCAAGGTGATCACGGCGGCTGCGGCCATCATGATCGTGGTGTTCGCCGCGTTCATCCTCAGCCCGGACCGGATGCTCCAGCAGTTCGGGCTCGGTCTGGCCGTGGCCATCTTGTTGGACGCCGTCGTCATCCGGTGTCTGATCGTGCCGGCCGTGATGCAACTGCTCGGGGCGCGGGCGTGGTGGCTGCCGGGTCCGCTTGCGAAGGTGCTGCCGAAGGTGGCTCTGGAGCGGTCCGACGCAGGGTGAGCGGACCCCGGCGCCCGGCGGGAGGTCGTCCCGCCGGGCCGGGGCCCCGCTTCCCCGTGGTCGGGCCGGCGGCTCGGTCAGGAGGTGCGCTCGGCCGCGCTGCAGTACTCCGCTTCGACGACGGGAACCAGGCCCTCTTCCCACCAGTCGCCGTTGGTGTTGAATGCGAGCGAGTGGCTGCCGTTCTCGGTGGTCACCGCGACGGAGAGCGAGCCGATCCAGCCGCCGGTGTGACCCCACAGCGTGGTGCCGCACCGGGTGGTGAAGCGCCCGATGCCGAGGCCGTAGCCCTCGGGGGTGGTGGTCTTCATCGCCTTGAGCTGTTGGGGTGGCAGGAGCTGGCCGCGCAGCAGGGCGCTGAAGAAGCGGTTCAGATCGGCGGCGCTGGAGATGATGTCGCCCTCCGCCCAGGTCTGGGAGGCGTTCTGGAGGGTGACGTCGTAGGTCTTGGTGGCGGCCGGGTCCGTCGAGAGCCGCGAGTAGGCACGGCTGCTGGGGCGGGGCATGTGGCTGCTGTTGCCGGGCATCGTGGTCGCGCGCAGGCCGAGCGGTTTGATGATGCGCTTGCGCACCTCGTGCTCGTAGGTGTTCCCACTGACCTTCTCGATGATCAGGCCGGCCAGGACGTAGTTGGTGTTCGAGTAGGAGTGCTGGGTGCCGGGCGGGGAGAAGACGGGCGCGTGCTGCATCGCGACGCGTACGGCGGCCTGCGGTGTGCGGTCGTCGAAGCGGTGGATCAGGAAGCCCGGGGCGAGGACGTAGGTGTTCCGGTACGCGGTGTCGTCGAGGAAGTCGTAGACGCCGCTGGTGTGGTTGAGGAGTTGGCGGACGGTGATCGTGCGGCCGTCGTGACCGTTGCCGCGGACCAGGCCCGGGAGCCACTTGTCCACGGTGTCGTCGAGGTCGAGTGCGCCTTCGGCCTCCAGTTGGAGGAGGACGGTGGCAACGAAGGTCTTGGTGATGCTGGCGATGCGGAACTGGTCGTCGGCGCCGCGGGGGGCGCCCGTCTTGAGGTTGCCGACGCCCGCGGTGCCCTTCCAGTCGCCGTGCCCGTCCGTGGCGGTCGCCGTCACTCCGGGAAGGCCGCCGGCGACGATGCCGTCCAGGGCCCGCTGGGTGGCCTGGTGATGCCCGCTGGAGGCAGAGGCGGTGGCCCCAGGAGCGGTGGCCCCAGCAATGCTGGAGCCGGTGGTCGTGGTGTGGATGGTGGGGGCCGTGGGATCGGCCTGGGCGGTGGGGGCGACGAGGGCGGTGAGGGCCACCGCGCCCGCGATCAGACCCACCGCGCCCGTACGTCTCAGTCGTCGTGCCGTCATGCCTGCGCTCCTCGCTGCCGACTGGCCATCGGTGGGATGGACCCAGAAGGGGCGGAGACGGTTGAGCGCAGACGGTGGAGGGAGGGCGATGGCTGAGTTGTGACCCGTGACCCCCTGTCGTGCTACGCGCGTTGACCCTAGGCTGCCGGGGCAGCCTCCGTCGTTCGTTGAAAGATCAAGGGGAGAGATGTCAGCCAGCTCGCACGCGACGAGTTCGCCGGGGCCCGAGGGCCCGAGCGTCCACAGAGCGACGCGCCCCCGCAAGGACCGCAAGTACCGTCGGGTCCTCGGTGCCGTCGCCGGCCTCACCACCGTCGGCGCGCTGTTCGCCGCGCTGCCCGCAGGGACCGCCGGCGCCCATGAGCGCGACCAGGCGGAGAAGGGGAGCAAGGGCGACCGGGGCCACGGTCACGGGCGCACCGTCGACGTCCAGTTGCTCTCGTTCAACGACTTCCACGGCAATCTCCAGCCCCCGTCCGGCTCCGGCGGTCGGGTCACCCACACCAACCCCGACGGCAGCACCAAGACCATCGACGCGGGCGGCGCCGAGTACCTGGCGACCCATCTGCGCGAGGCCCGCAAGGGCAAGCGCTACTCCGTGACCGCCGCGGCCGGCGACCTCATCGGCGCCACGCCCATGCTCTCCGGCCTCTTCCACGACGAGCCGTCCATCGAGGCGCTGAACAAGCTGGAGCTCGACGTCTCCTCCGTCGGCAACCACGAGTTCGACGAGGGCGCCCGCGAGCTGGCCCGGATCCAGAACGGCGGGTGCCACCCCACCGAGGGCTGCTACGAGCAGGGCAAGAAGTTCAAGGGCGCGGACTTCCCCTATCTCACCGCCAACGTGACCCACGAGAAGTCCGGCAAGCCGCTGCTCGACCCGTACTTCATCTGGGAGCGCGGCGGGGTGCGCATCGGCTTCATCGGGGTGACCCTGGAGGGCACGCCCGACATCGTCAACGCGGAGGGCATCAAGGGCCTGAAGTTCGGCGATGAGATCGAGGCGATCAACAAGTACGCCAAGGTCCTGGAGCGCAAGGGCGTCAATTCCATCGTGGCGCTGCTGCACGAGGGCGGGTCCCCGGCCTCCTCCTCGTACAACTACAACTGCGACAGCCCCGGTCCCGGTGACGGGATCTCCGGGCCGATCGTGGACATCGCCAAGAAGGTCAGCCCGCAGGTCGACGCGCTGGTCACGGGCCACACCCACCAGGCGTACGCGTGCACGATCCCCGACCCCGCGGGCAATCCGCGCACGGTGACGTCCGCGGCTTCGGCCGGCCGGCTCTACACGGACACGACGCTGACGTACGACCGGCGCACGAAGGACATCGTCCGCACCTCGGTGGCCGCCGCCAACCACGTCGTCACGCGTGACGTGCCGAAGGCGCCGGACATGACCCGGCTGATCGACCGTTGGAACGCGCTCGCCGCGCCGATCGCCAACCGGCCCGTCGGGTACGTCTCTGCGGACATCGACAATCCGCTGGCGGAAGAGCGTCCGTTGGGGAACCTGATCGCGGACGCGCAGCTGGCGGCGCTCGCGCCGGCCGACAAGGGCGGTGCGCAGCTCGCGCTGATGAACCCGGGCGGCATCCGGGCGCCCCTGGTGCACGCGCCGTCCGGGAGCGAGGCGCCGGGGCTGGTGACGTACGGCGAGGCGTTCACGGTCCAGCCGTTCACCAACATGATGAACGTGGTCGACCTCACCGGAGCGCAGCTGGTCACCGCGCTCCAGCAGCAGGTCAGCGGGTCCAACCAGGCGTCCCCGAAGATCCTCCAGGTCTCGAAGGGCTTCACCTACACCCTGGACATGACCAAGACGGGCGCGGACCGCGTGGTGGTGGACTCGATCCGGCTCAACGGAGAGCCCATCGACCCGGCGAAGACCTACCGGGTGGCGATGAACGAGTTCCTGACGGGCGGCGGTGACGGCTTCGCCGTGTTCAAGGAGCACAAGAACAAGCTCGTGGGCGCGTCCGACCTGGACGTGCTGATCGCGTACCTCGGTGCGCACTCCAGCCCGACGGCCCCCCTGGCTCCGCCGGCGCTGGGCCGGATCACCGTGGTGAAGTGACGCCGACGGCAGTGACGCCGACGGCAGTGACGCCGAAGGCAGTTGTGCCGTCGGCAGCAACACCACCCGCCCGGGCCTGGTCACGCCCCTGACCAGGCCCGGGCGGGCCCGCCCGTACCCGGCGGGCCGGGTCCGGGCGGGTTACGACAGGCTCGTCGGCGGGGGCGTCACCGCGCCCGGGAGCTTGATGACCACCGCGGTGCCGCCGCCCACCGCGGGCTCCAACCGCACCTGACCGCCCGCCTGCTGGACCGTGCGCGCCACGATCGACAGCCCGAGGCCGGAGCCGGGCAGGGCCCGGGCCGAGGGGGAGCGCCAGAACCGTTCGAAGACGTGCGGCAGTTCCTCGGCGGGGATGCCGGGCCCGTGGTCGCGCACCGTCAATTCGCCGTTCCGTAGCCGGACCTCGACGGTGGCGCCCGGCGGCGAGAACTTCACCGCGTTGTCCATGACGTTCACCAGGGCCCGCTCCAGGGCCGCCGGTTCGGCCCGTACGTACCAGGGGGCCAAGTCCTCGACGAAGGTCAGTTCCGGCCCCCGCAGTCGGGCGCGTCCCAGCGCCGTCGCCGTGACCTCGTGCAATCCGACGATCGACAGTTGCTGGCCGCCGTGCGCCGCGTCGGGCCGGGACAGCTCCTGGAGGTCGCCGATGAGCGACGCCAACTCCGCCATCTGCGCCCGTACGCTCTCCAGCAGCGCGCGTCGGTCGGCGGGCGGGATGGCCCGACCCGTGCGCTCGCTGCGGACGAGCAGGTCGATGTTGGTGCGCAGCGAGGTCAGCGGGGTGCGCAGCTCGTGGCCGGCGTCCGCGATCAGCCGGGCCTGTCGGTCGCGGGAGGAGGCGAGCGCCGCGGTCATCGCGTTGAACGAACGCGAGAGGCGGGCGATCTCGTCGTCCCCGTCTGACGGGATCCGTACGGTCAGGTCCTCCGTGCGGGCCACGTGCTCCACCGCCTCCGTCAACCGGTCCACGGGCTGCAGGCCCGCCCGGGCGACCCACAGTCCGGCCGCGCCGGCGCCGAGCACGCCGAGCCCGGCGAGGGCGGTGAGCAGCAGTGCGAGCCGGTTGAGGGAGGTGTCGATCTCGTCGAGGGGCCGGGACACCGACACCGCGACCGAGGGGCCGTCCGGGGTGACCTTCTGGGTGGTGGTGTGCACCCGTACGGGCTGGCCGTTGTCCGTCACGCTGTCGTGGAGCGCGCTCTCGCGCTGGCCGTTGGCGACGGCCACGTCCAGTGACGTGACCTTCACCGGGACGTTGAACCGGGCCACGCAGCGCGAGCCGTCCGGCCCGACGATCTGGGTGTACGCGAACGACTGCTTCTCGGTGACGTGGATCTGGGGGCCGGACTCGCACTGCCTCAGGGCGTCGGAGATGGCCTGCGCCGGTGCGCTGACGTTCTTCAGGGAGGTGTTCAGCTCGTCGTTGAGCTGGGCCCGCACCAGCACCCAGGCGACGACGGCGACGGCGGCGACGGCGACGGCCACGGCGGTCGCCACCAGCAGCGCGAGGCGCGAGCGCAACGGCAGCCGGCGGAACCGGCGCACCAGACGCCGGCCCAGGCCCAGGCCCGTATCCGGGCTCGTGCCCGGTCCGGCTGCCGGCCCGGCCGGCTGCCGGGGCGCCCAGCCCGTACCGTCAGGACCAGGACCAGGACTACCAGGGCCGGTACCACCAGGGCCGGTACCGTCAGGCCCGGTGGGCGTCACGTCTCACCGCCGCCCGTACGCAGCACGTATCCGACGCCCCGCACCGTGTGGACGAGGCGCGGCTCGCCGCCCGCCTCCGTCTTGCGGCGCAGGTACATCACGTACACGTCCAGGGAGTTCGAACTGGGCTCGAAGTCGAAGCCCCAGACCGACTTGAGGATCTGTTCGCGGGTGAGCACCTGGCGCGGATGCGCCAGCAACAGTTCCAGCAGGGTGAACTCGGTGCGCGTCAGCTCGACGGGGCGGCTGCCGCGGTGCACCTCGCGGGTGCCCAGGTTCATCGTCAGATCGCCGAAGGACAGGACGTCGCCGGCGCCCTCGGCGTCCCCGACGGCCTCCGCGAGCTGCGCCGCGGCGTAGGAACTGCGGCGCAGCAGCGCACGGATCCGGGCGAACAGCTCGTCCAGCTCGAACGGCTTGACCAGGTAGTCGTCCGCGCCCGCGTCCAGGCCGGTGACCCGGTCGCCGACGGTGTCGCGGGCGGTCAGCATCAGGATCGGCACGGTCGAGCCGCCGGCGCGGATGCGGCGGGCCGCGGTGAGGCCGTCCATCCTCGGCATCTGGATGTCGAGCACCACCAGTTCCGGACGGTACGACTCCATCTTGTCGAGCGCGTCGAGACCGTCGACGGCGACCTCCGTCGCGTACCCCTCGAAGGCGAGGCTGCGCTGGAGTGCCTCCCGGACTGCCGGTTCGTCGTCGACGATGAGGATGCGCTCGTCAGTCATGGGCACAGCCTCGCACGTCCCGTCCGGGGCCGGCCGACGATCCGGGGCCGGACGACCGTCCGCGGTCGGCCGACCCGCGGACGGCGCGTCAGCCGCCGGCACGGAGGTCATCGAGGCTGGCCTTCAGGGTGTCGACGGGGATGGCGAAGCCGAGGCCGACGCTGCCCGCCGTCGATCCGCTCGCCGCGCTGGGGGAGTACATGGCGGAGTTGATCCCGACGATCTCCCCGTTCATGTTGATCAGGGCGCCGCCGGAGTTGCCCGGGTTCAGCGAGGCGTCCGTCTGGATGGCCTTGTACGTGGTCGTGGACTCGCCCGTGTCGCCGTTGAACTGCCGGCCGCCGTACTCGAAGGGCCAGCCCGTGTCCGGCCGCCGCTGGCCCGGGTCCTTCGCGACGGTCACGTCCCGGTCGAGCGCGGAGACGATGCCGCTGGTCACCGTGCCGGTCAGCCCCTCGGGCGAGCCGATGGCCACGACCTCCTCGCCGACCTTCAGCGCGCCGGAGTCGCCGAGGGGGGCGGCCTTGAGGCCGCTCGCGCCCCGCACCTTCACCAGGGCGAGGTCCTTGTCGGGCGCGGTGCCGACGACGTCCGCGGTGTACGTCTTGCCGTTGTCGAGGCGCACCTGCACGGTGTCCGCGCCCGACACGACGTGGTTGTTGGTGACGATCTCGCCGTTCGACGTGATGATCACGCCGGAACCGGTGCTGTTGGCGCCGTTGATGCCGGCCGCCTTGATCTCCACGATGCTCGGGGACACGGCCTCCGCGACGCCCGCCACGGTGCCCTTGCTGCTGGTGGAGACGTTCGTACCGCTGATGCCCGAGCCGCTGCTGGCGCCGGTGCTGCCGCCGTCGCCGGTGAACCGGTCCACCAGGGCGGACGCACCGCCGCCGACGGCCGCGGCGGCGATCGCCACGGCCACGAGCAGCGCGATGGGCCGCTTGGCGCGGGCCGCCCGCGGCGCGGCACCGACCGGGCCGGTGGCGGCGGCCTCCGGGGGCCAGGCGGGCGGGGACGGTGGGGGCGGCGGCGCCTGGTACGCGTACGGCTCGGTCGCGTCGTGGCCGGCGTCGTACCCCGTTGCGTACGTCGGCGTCGACGGCGACGCCGATGGCTGCGGCTGTGCATCCGACTGAGGCTGTGCATACGGCTGCGGCTGCGGTTGCGGCTCGGGCTGCGGCTGGGCGTCGTTGCGGTGGCGCGAGAAGTCCGTCATGGGAATGACTGTCGCCGCGCGAGATGAGAAGAGTCTGAGGCGGCACTGAGAAGCCGCGCAGAGTTTCGTACGCGCCGCATAAAGCCGGGCTGCGGCGCCCGGCTCGGGAATGCGGCGCGTAGGACAGCCCTTAGCGGAAGCGCGTCAGCCGCAGCCGCACGAGCGTCGGATCACCAGCCCCGAGGGGAACTGCCGCACCCGCTCCCGGCGCGACCCGGCGACCCGCAGGCTGTCGTCGAGGACCAGGTCCACCGCCGCCCGCGCCATCGCCGGCCGGTCGGACGCGACCGTGGTCAGCGGCGGATCGGTCAGGTGCGCTTCCTTGACGTCGTCGAAGCCGGCGACCGCCAGCTCCCCGGGTACGTCGATCCGCAGCTCCCGCGCCGCCCGCAGCACCCCGATGGCCTGGTCGTCCGTGGCGCAGAAGATCGCCGGCGGGCGGTCCGGCCCCGACAGCAGCTTCAGCGCGACCTGGTACGCGTCGTAGCGGTTGAACGGTGCCTGGAAGAGCCGGCCCTCGACGGACCTGCCGGACTCCAGCATGGCCCGCCGCCACCCCTCGACGTGGTCGGTGACCGGGTCGCCGACGGGCGGGGTGTCGTCCGGCCCGCCGAGGCAGGCGACGTACTCGTGTCCGTGCTCCAGCAGGTGGCGGGTGGCGAGCTGGGCGCCGCCGATGTCGTCGGTGACCACGGCCACGTCGTCGATCGCCTCGGGCCGCTCGTGCAGCAGCACGACCCGCGCCTCCCACGCCTCGATCTCCGCCGCCGCGCTCTCGGTCAGCCCCTGGCTGACGAGGATCAGCCCGGAGACCCGCATGCCGAGGAAGGCGCGCAGATAGTGGACCTCGCGCTCGCGCCGGTAGTCGGAGTTCCCGACGAGGACCATCTTTCCGCGCTCGGCAGCGGCCTGTTCCACGGCGTGCGCCATCTCCGCGAAGAAGGGCTGCCGGGCGTCGGGCACGACCATCCCTATGAGGTCGGTGCGCCGGGAGGCCATCGCCTGGGCGACCCGGTCGGGCCGGTAGCCCAACTCCTTGATCGCGGCGAGCACGCGCTCCCGCGTCGCCGGGGCGACCGGCCGGGGTCCGTTGTTGATGACATAGCTCACGACGGCGGTGGAAGTCCCCGCCAGTCGCGCAACGTCGTCCCGCGTCACCTTGGCCACGGGCGGCAGTCTACGCGTGGTGACCTCGCTCTGGGCAGGTCGTACGAGGGATCCCAACAGGTGGACAGGGCGGGCCCGTCACCGTCCCCGGCGGGGCGCTCACAACCGTCTCTGACGGCTGGCTCGCACCCGTGTCCGGCGGCGGGCCCGCGCCCGCCTTCGGGCGCTGTCCCGTACCGCCTCGTGGCCCGTTCCTAAGCGCGGGCGCCCGCGCCCGGAAGCGCCGTCTCGGGCTTCCCGGAGGCGCTCGTCCCTGCCGCCCTCGCCGCGGACTCGTTCCGTCCGGGCTTTTCGAGTTTCTCCGGCTTCTCCAGCTTCTCGGGCAGCTTCTCGGACCTCTCCGGCCTCTCCGGCTTCTCGGGCGAGACGAAGCGGTATCCCACGTTCCGTACGGTCCCGATCAGCGACTCGTGCTCCGGGCCGAGCTTGGCGCGCAGCCGCCGCACGTGGACGTCGACCGTCCGCGTGCCACCGAAGTAGTCGTACCCCCAGACCTCTTGGAGGAGCTGGGCGCGGGTGAAGACCCGGCCGGGGTGCTGCGCCAGGTACTTCAGCAGCTCGAACTCCTTGAAGGTCAGGTCGAGTACCCGGCCCTTCAGTTTCGCGCTGTACGTGGCCTCGTCGACGGACAGGTCGCCGTTGCGGATCTCCATGGGGGAGTCGTCCGTGCCGAGCTGCTGCCGGCCGGTGGCCAGCCGCAGCCGCGCCTCGACCTCGGCCGGCCCCGCGGTGTCCAGCAGGACGTCGTCGACGCCCCAGTCCGCGGTGACGGCCGCGAGGCCGCCCTCGGTGACCACCAGGATCAGCGGACAGCCGGGGCCGGTGGAGCGCAGCAGCTGGCACAGCGACCGCACCTGCGGCAGGTCGCGGCGCCCGTCGACGAGGATCACGTCGGCGCCGGGGGTGTCCACCAGCGCCGGGCCCTCGGCGGGGGCCACGCGCACGTTGTGCAGCAGCAGCCCGAGGGCGGGTAGCACCTCCGTCGACGGCTGGAGGGCGTTGGTGAGCAGGAGCAGTGAGCTCATCGGGGGTCACCTGCCCCCGCTGCTCCCGCCCTGGCTGTTCGCCGGTGGTGCACGGTTCGCTCACCCATGACGTCGGTTCCTCCTCGGTCCCTGCGAGGACGTGGTGGTGCTGCGGCCCTGCGGTCGGCCGCATTCCCGGGGTTCCGTTCCCGGAATGCGGAAATGCATCCTGCTCGCGCGTCCGTCCCGTTCACGTGCCTGTAACAACGGGCCGGAAACGCAAAAGGACCCGGGGGCTGCATCGCCCGGATCCTCTTCCCAGCACAATAGCCCACATGCGTTCTGAGCCAGAGGGCGAATTTCACACTGTGGACGTATCCAGGATCACGTTCCCAGCCCGGCGCACATGGCTCCGGACTTCCGATGGTGTCCGTATTGAGGCGAATTATCAACCGTGTACGGCCGTACCGGGGACGGCTGCCCCGGGCGGCGGAGCCGTGGTCGTCGCGCACGGTTTCACCGGCTCCGTCGACCGGCCCGCGGTGCGCCGCGCAGCCGCGGTCCTGGCCCGTCGCGCGGCCGTGATCAGCTTCTCCTTCCGAGGTCACGGCAGGTCCGGCGGGCGCTCGACGGTCGGCGACCGGGAGGTGCTGGACCTGGCCGCTGCGGTCGAGTGGGCCCGGGCGCTGGGGCACGAGCGGGTGGCCACGGTGGGGTTCTCGATGGGGGGCTCGGTCGCGCTCCGGCACGCCGCCCTGTACGCCTCAGGGCGCGGGGGGCGCACGGAGGCACGATCGGACGCGGTGGCCGCCGTGAGCGCTCCCGCGCGCTGGTACTACCGGGGTACGCCGTCCATGCGCCGGGTGCACTGGGTGGTGACGCGCCCCCTCGGGCGGGCCGTCGGTCGTTACGGACTGGGGACCCGGATCCACGACCGGAGCTGGGACCCCGTCCCGCTCTCCCCGGTCGAGGCGGTGCCGCTGATCGCTCCCACGCCGCTGCTGATCGTGCATGGCGACCGCGACCCGTACTTCCCGCTCGACCATCCGCGGATGCTGGCCGCGGCCGGACCTGCGCAGCTGTGGTTGGAGCGGGGGATGGGGCACGCGGAGAACGCGGCCGACGAGCCGCTCCTCGCACGCCTGGCGGACTGGCTCACGGACCCGCGGGCCGCCGCCGATGGCTCATGATGGTCCCCGACGGAACCACGGAAGGACGAGGGGAGCGGCGCATGCCGGCGGGGACGATCCGCTACTGGGCGGCGGCGAAGGCGGCGGCCGGGGTCGCGGAGGAGCGGTACGCGGCGGGCACGCTCGCCGAGGCGCTCGCCGCCGTGCGCCGGAGCCACCCCGGTGAGCTGACGCGCGTGCTGGAGCGGTGCTCCTTCCTCGTCGACGGCGCTCCCGTCGGGACCCGTGACCATGAGACCGTACGGCTTGCGGAGGGCGGCACGGTCGAGGTGCTGCCGCCGTTCGCAGGAGGGTGATCCGGACAGCATGAGCAGCGACCAGCAGTATCCGTACGACCCGTACGCGTCGCAGTCCCCGTCGCCGTACGGGCGGGACCAGGAGCAGGAGCAGGAGCGGGGGCGGGGACCGGCGCAGCCGCAGCCCCAGCCGTACGCCCAGCCCCAGCCGTACGCCCAGCAGCCGCCGCAGCCCTACGCGCAGCAGCAGCCGTACGCCCAGCAGCCGCCGCAGCCGGGTGCGTACAACCCGTACGCCGGCGCGGGGTACGGGCAGCAGGGCCACCACCCCGGACACCCCCAGGCGTACCCGCCGCAGCAGCCACAACCACAGCCGCCGCAGCAGCAGCAGTCGTACCAGCAGCCCCAGGGGTACGGGTACCCGCAGCAGGCCGGGTACCAGGACGCCGGGCGGTCGGGGCAGGCCGCGCAGACCTGGCAGGGCGAGACGTGGGACACCCAGTACCAGCCGGGCCTCACCCCGCTCGGGGACACCCGGCAGCCCGCGGGGCCGCCCGCTGAGCAGACGGCGTACCTGCCTCCGGTGCCGCCCGCGCCGGCGGGTGCTGCGGAGCAGACGGCGTATCTGCCGCCCGTACCGTCTGCGCCGGCCGCGCCCGCGAGTGCTGCGGAGCAGACCGCGTACCTGCCGCCCGTACCGTCCGCCTCTGCCGCCCCGGCCGGTGCGGCTGAGGAGACGGCGTACCTGCCTCCGGTCCCGCCCGGGCCCGTTGCGCCAGCTGGTGCGGCTGAGGAGACGGCGTACCTGCCTCCGGTGCCGGCCGGGCCGCAGGGTTCGTACCCGCTGCCGCCCGAGGCGCCGAGCGCCGCGGCGATGCCGCCGGCCGTCCGGCCCGGCGCTCCGTCCGCCGCACCGCCCGCCGCTGCGGCGCCCGCGGGCCCCGACACCGGCTACAGCTCCCCCACGACCAGCGGCAACATGCGCATCACCGACGCCCAGCGCGCCCGCGCCGAGGGCCGGTCGCCGATCATCGCCCCCGGCATCCAGCCGGCCGGGCTCACCGCAGCGCTCGGCCTGCTGATCGCGGCGGGTGCGGCGATCGGGTCGTACGCGCTGGTCGTGCCGCTCGTACTGCTCCAGGCGGTGACCGCCGCCGGCTGGTTCCGGCTGAACGGCATGTGGCCCGCCCGCCAGGGCATCGCCCTCGCCTTCGCCGGCGGGCTCGTGGCCGACGTGGTGCTGCTCGGCGTCGGCCGGGAGCACGGGCCGGCCGCGATCATCGGCACGCTGGGCGTGTGGGTGCTGCTCACCGTGGTGCTCCAACTGCGCAGCCACGCGGGTTCCGACGAGCGGATGTACGGCCTGACGGCGACGGTCGCGTCCGCCGCGCTGGCCATCGTCGCGGCCGGGTACCTGGCGGCGTCGGCGGACGCGGCCGTCGTCGGCGGGGTCGCGGTCGCGGTGGCCGTCGTCGCCCGGGCGCTGCCCGTGCCGGGCCCCGCGTCCGTGGTGCTCAGCCTGTTGGGCGCGGCCGGCGCCGGCGCGCTCGCGGGCGGACTGACGGACCTGGGCGCCGGGGGCGCGCTGCTGGGGCTCGCGGCGGGGGCGCTCGCGCTGGTGGGCCTGCGCACCGCGAGCTACGACTATCCGTCGCGGTTCGTGCACTTCACGGCGGGGGTGGCACTGCCGTTGGCGGTGGCGGCGCCTGCGGTGTATTTGGTGGGCCGCGTCTTGGCGTAGGGCGCGCCCTGGTAGCGCGGGTGGCCCCGCAGGCCTCTTGACGTAGCCGCCGTAGCCCTGCGGGCGAGTTCGTTCTCCGCGGCCCGGTGGGTGGCTTGTCGCGCAGTTCCGCCCCCTACGCCCAGAGGGCGTGGGGGACCCCAGCGCCCCTGTTTCGCTTGCCCCGTCACTTGTCTGCGGGTGAAGCCGATCATTTAGGGGCGCGGAGAACCGCGCGAACGCCCCCCGCCGGGCCGCGGGTGCCGTCACCGCGTGCCCACTCGCGGCGTCGCGGCGTCACCGCGGGGATCACGCAATGGCGGGGGGTGAGGCTTGCCACCCGGGGGTTCGGAACCATCGTCATCAGCCGTACGTCAGCTCTATTCGATGGGTCTCGACGGGATGTCGTCGACGACTTCCGGCCGGACGACTTGGGGGCCCTGGGCCATGCGCGCGTTGCGAATACTTCTGATCACCGCGGTCATACTCGGCGGCCTGTTCATCGCCGCCGACCGCATCGCGGTGAACATGGCCGAGTCGGAGACGGCGGACAAGATCCGGACCAGCCAGGGCCTGTCCCAGACGCCGGACGTCTCCATCAAGGGGTTCCCCTTCCTCACCCAGGTCCTGGGCAAGCAGCTCGACGAGGTCGACGTCAGCGTCGAGGGCGTCACCGCGGCGGCCGACGGCCGTACGGTGAACGTCACCGAGGTGAAGGCCGACCTGCGGGACGTAAAGATCGGCAGCGACTTCTCGTCCGCGGTCGCGGGCCGCGCCGACGGCTCCGCCCGCATCTCGTACGAGGACCTCGCGAAGGCGGCGCCCGAGGGCGCGACCGTGGGCTACGCCGGCCCGGAGCGCGCGGCGAAGGGGCAGGTGAAGGTGACCGGGACCCCGAAGGACCTGCTGAAGAGCGCCGGCAGGAGCATGGGCGACAGCCGTTTCGCGTCCCTGCTGGAGCGCGAGGTCACCGTCTTCAGCTCGGTCGAGCTGATCGACGGCAAGACGGTCCGCTTCAAGGCGGAGTCCCTGCCCGGGGGCATTCCGCTGCCGGGCTTCGACCGGTTGATGCGCGATGCCATCGACTACGACCTGACGATCGAGGGCGTTCCGTCCCGCATCACGCTGGACCGCGTGGAGGCGACGGAGGGCGGACTGCGCTTCTCCGGCCGGGCGCAGGACGTCGCCGTCGGCTGACGACGGATCCGTCCCACGCCCGTCCCGCACCTGTCCGCTGACGACGGGTCGGGCGCGTCAACTGACGCCGGGCCCGGCGCGCGTCGGACGGTCGCGGAGTCAGCCGACGTAGGAGGCGATGAGCCGCGCCAGGTGCGTGCCCGCCAGCCGCAGCGGCTTGTCGTCCCGGGCGACCTGGGCCGCGAGTTCGGCGCCCTCCAGGGTGCTGATCACCGTGCAGGCGAGGTCGGCCGCGTCCTGCTCCGGGACGCCCGCCGACCGGAGCTTGTCGAAGACCACCGCCTGCCAGCGCTCGAACGCGACGGCCGCCGCCTGCTGGATGTCGGGGAGCCGGCCGGCCGTCCCCAGCGCGGTGGCGGTGACGGGGCAGCCGTCGATCCAGTCGGACTCCCGCAGGCCGTCCGCGAGGGAGCGGGTGAGGGCGAGGACCGCCTCGGCCGGGTCGGGTTCGCCGTCGAGGATCTCGCGCAGGATGTCGACGAACTCCTCGTCGCCCCGCTGGACGGCGGCGACGGCCAGCTCCTGCTTGCCGCCGGGGAAGAAGTGGTACACCGAGCCCAAGGTGGCGTCGGCCTCCTGGGAGATCTGCTTGATGGGGGTGGCGTCGTAGCCCTGGCGCTGCATCAGCAGGGAAGCGGCGCGGACGATCCGTTCGCGGGTGCCGGGGGCGTCGGCGGCCTTCTCGGCCTTGCCGCCCTTCCCGGCCGCCCCAGCTTTCCCAACCATCTCTGCCGTCCCAACCACCCCCGCCGTCCCGGCCTTCGTCGTGGCGCTCGTCGCGTGGTGCAGTGCCCTGGTCTTCATCCGACCCAATGTACCGCCACTGGATAGAACGTCCACTACAGAGATGGCTGCCATGGGCACTCGATCGCGGTCACGGCCGCGATCGCGGCCTCCGCCCCCCGATTCCCCCTGGTTACGGGCCTCCGGCGGCATCCGGCCGCATGGTGAGACGGACCTGTCCGGTGGGTAGAAAGCGGGCCCGGGCGGGGCGTCGCGAGGCCGGGCGAGGCGCCCCGGGGCCGGTGAACGTATCGCATGCCGGTCGATCTCGTCTCAATATCCGACACACCGGTGACATCCCGCCCGCCGCGTCCCTACGATCGGACGCATGAAGCAGCGACAGGCGGATCTCACGAAGCGGCGGGCAGTCGACCTGTGCCGCGTGGCCGCCATGCTCTGTCGCGCCGTCTGAGCGGGAGCACCGCTCCCGTCCTCGCCCCGGCCCCGGCAGGAGATCGGGGCCCGTGCCGCTGTGCGGTACCGCGCGCCTCCCGTCCGCCGCCCGTCGTCGTCCGTGACCGTCAGTAACAGACCGGGTACGTACGCACAACGCCCGCGAACCGAACGCACCGCATCGCACCACGCACCACCGCACCAGCACAGCAGGCACCCTTCCGCAGCACCGCTTCCACCGCGCACAGCGCTCTGGCGTCAAACCGCCGCAACTGCCCCGGAGGAGAAACAACATGAGCCGCAGCGACGTCCTGGTAGACGCCGACTGGGTCGAGGCCCGCATCGACGACCCCAAGGTCGCGATCGTCGAGGTCGACGAGGACACGTCCGCCTACGACAAGAACCACATCAAGAACGCGATCCGGATCGACTGGACGAAGGACCTCCAGGACCCGGTCCGCCGCGACTTCATCGACCAGGAGGGCTTCGAGAAGCTCCTGTCGGCCAAGGGCATCGCGAACGACACCACCGTGGTCCTCTACGGCGGCAACAACAACTGGTTCGCGTCCTACGCCTACTGGTACTTCAAGCTCTACGGCCACGGCGACGTCAAGCTCCTCGACGGCGGTCGCAAGAAGTGGGAGCTGGACTCCCGCGACCTGGTCGACGGCGCCCAGGTGCCCGAGCGCCCCGCCACCGAGTACAAGGCCAAGGCGCAGGACGCCGCCATCCGCGCCTTCCGCGACGACGTCGTCGCCGCGATCGGCACGCAGAACCTGGTCGACGTGCGTTCGCCCGACGAGTTCAGCGGCAAGCTCCTCGCGCCGGCGCACCTCCCGCAGGAGCAGTCACAGCGCCCCGGCCACGTGCCGAGCGCCCGCAACATCCCGTGGTCCAAGAACGCCAACGACGACGGCACGTTCAAGTCGGACGACGAGCTCAAGGCGCTGTACGAGGCCGAGCAGGTGGACCTGGCGAAGGACACCATTGCCTACTGCCGCATCGGCGAGCGCTCCGCGCTGACGTGGTTCGTCCTGCACGAGCTGCTGGGCGTGGAGAACGTCAAGAACTACGACGGCTCCTGGACCGAGTACGGCTCCCTCGTGGGCGTGCCGATCGAGCTCGGCGCCGCGAAGTAACCCCCGACCCGGAAGCAGTAGGAGAGCTGTATGTGTGGAGCGAAGGCCGGTGGCCCCGACGCCTCGACGATCAAGCCCGGTGAGACGACCATCCAGGGGCAGGTGACCCGCGACGGCGAGCCCGTGACGGGCTACGTCCGCCTGCTGGACTCGACCGGAGAGTTCACCGCCGAGGTGCCGACCTCGGCGACGGGACAGTTCCGCTTCTACGCGGCCGAGGGCACGTGGACCGTGCGCGCCCTGGTGCCGGGGGGCACCGCGGACCGCACCGTCGTCGCGCAGACCGGTGGTCTGTCGGAGGTCGCGATCGCGGTCTGACCGCGGAGCCCGTCAGTCCTCTGACGGCAGGCGTGCGCCCCGGGCGCACGCGAACGAACGGGCCGGAGGGCCGCACCCCAGGGGTTGGACGCCACTGGCCTGGGTGCGGCCCTCCGGTCGTCGTTCTCGCGCCGTCCGCGCCGTCCGCGCCGTCCGCGCCGTCCGCGCCGTCCGCACGGACGCGCGCGGCCGGCGCGGGGCGGTGTCGGCGCGGGCCCGACCGCCGTACGCTGGAGTCATGTACGCACGGCGGCGTCGTGCCTATTTCCTGCTCATGGGCGGGTGCATCTTCCTCTTCGTCTCCGCCTGGGCGTTCGTGCGCCTGTGGTCCGTGCCGGCCGCGATCGCCATGTGCGTGGTCGCCATGGTCATCCCGCCGATCGCCGCGATCGTGGCGAACCGACGGGGACCGGACGACCGCTGGTGGGACGACCCCTCCGGCGATCCCGAGTCCGACGAGTGGTGGGACGAACTCGACGGCAAGCGCCGCCATTGAGCCGGCGGTAACGGTACGGGTCAGTACACGAGCGCCTTCGCGCCGTCGGCCATGACCTCGCTGACGAAGACCTGCGCCCCCGCGATCCGTACGCCCGCGAGCACGTCCCGCTCCGTGATGTCGCGGCGTGCCGCGCACTGGGTGCACAAGGTGATCTGTCCCGCCGCCTGGATCGACGCGATGAGGTCGGGCAGCGGTGCGGCGTGCGGCAGGTCGAACTCGGCGGCCCGCCCCGGCAGCGCGAACCACGCGGATTCGCCGGTCAGCCACAGGGACACCTCGACGCCGCTGGCGGCGGCGACGGCGGCCACCGTGAACGCCTGCGAGCAGCGCTCCGGCGCATCGGCTCCGGCAGTTACCTTGATCACGAGCTTTTCGGCCATTCCCGAACTGTAATCCCCGTGCGCACAACCCCCGCCCTCCGGTAGAAGTCTGCTCGGAGCAGGCGTCCACGGCCACGGCCACACGGCCGCGACCGTGTTGAACCGCCGCCGCATTCCTTTTCGTATTCCGTACGTACCGGTCTCATTGGGGGGACTTCGGGCATTGGAGCACCAGAACAAATCTGAACTTGAACCACCGGCAGCACCTGAGCCACCAGAGGCGGAGGCGGAGGCAGACGCGGGGGAGTCGGCCGGGCGTCCGGCCGTACGACGTCGGCCGCGCGGCGCCACCGCCGTCCTGCTCGCGGTCGCGTCCGTCGTCGGCGTGGTCGGCGGCACGGCCGTCGGCTACGGCGTCCAGGCCGAGCGCGAACCGACGCCGCTGCCCGCCCTGAGCCAGCCCGGCCTGGCGTACCCGGCGAAGCCGCTGCCCGCGAACCAGCGTCCGAAGCCCCTCACCGCCGCCGAGGACAACCGGGTCAAGACGGAGGGCGACCTGCGCAAGCTTCTGCTGCCGAAGCCTGCGGGGGCGCGGAGCATCGACGCCGAGTGGCTCGACGACGGCGAGATGGACCTCCGGCTGTACACCCGCTGGTTCGAGGACCCGCAGAACATCCTCCAGTCGCTGACGGCGCAGGACATGCGGCGCGGCGCCGGCGCCCGCTGGACCAAGGGCGACCGTACGTGGGCGGTCAACCTCGTCCAGTTCCCGGACTACGAGCGCGGGGCGGCGTTCGTCAGCGACCACGTCTACTACATGCCCGAATACACCGGGGGCGACAAGGGCGAGCCGCTGCCGAACACCGAGCGGGGCCTGACGTTCGTCTACAAGGTCCAGAAGAAGGCCGGCTACAAGCCGCTGTACGAAACCCGGGCGCTCTTCCAGCGCGGCACGATCATGGCCGACATCCAGTTGTACGACTCCAAGCCGATCAGCCGGCAAGAGATCCGCACCCTGGCCCAGCAGCAGTGGGAGCGCCTGTGAAGCCCCTGATGAGCCGGGTCGTCCTGCCGGCGGCGCTGGCGCTCGCGGTCACGGCCGCCGGCGCGACGTACGTCAAGAACGCGGCGTCCGGTGCCGACCGGTCCCCGGCGACGAAGACCTGGGCGCAGGGCCCGGTGGACCCCGTCGACGACCCGGCCGGCGACCCCGCCCGGGGGCGCGCCGCCACGCCCCTCAGCAAGCAGCTCCTGCCGGTGCCCAACCTCTACAAGCTCGGCCCGGACCAACGGAATCACGGCAGCAACGACGGCGAACTCAGCGGTGCGCGCGCCACCGAACGGTTGAAGAGGGCGGGCGCCGAGGGCATGACCCGAAGCGAACGCCGGAAATCCGACAGGGCCGTGGACGGGCTGGAGGTGGAGGGCATCGCCTGGCGCACGTACGCCAGCTCGCAGTTCACCCACGTCGTCGAGGTCGACCTGCTGCGGCTGAAGGACCCGGAGAAGGCCCGGCTCATGTTCCTCATCCAGGCCGGGGTCTTCGCGAAGCTGAAGAACCCGGAGGGGCCGAAGGTCGAGGGCCACGAGCGCAGCTCGATCTGCTTCGCCGACAAGCCCGAGAAGAAGAACGACCTGCGGGAGTACTTCTGCACGGGGTACGCGGCCGGGACCAACATGACCGTGCGGGTGTACGGGAGCGCGAAGCTGTCCGCGTCCGACGTCGGCGACTTCGTCAAGCAGCAGATGGACCGCATCACGTCGCCGGAGGAGGCCGTATGACCGGGCCCCAGCCCGCACCGGGGGCTCCGCATCCGATTCCCCCGCAGCCGACCGAACCTCCTGCCGCCCCGGCGCCGCCCGCCGCCCCGCGGGACCGTGCGGCGCTGCGGGCCGCCGGCCGCTGGAGCGCCGCCGTGCTGCTCTGCCTGGGCCTCGGCGCCGGCACGGCGTACGGCATCGGCTCGATGGAGCGCGAGGACGTCCCCGGGCTCGCCACCGAGGACGACGGCCGCTGGACGTATCCGAAGCTGTCGCTGCCCGCGCTCCCCGAGGGCAGCCCGCGCCCCTTCAGCCAGCAGAGCGAGGCCGGCATCCACCACGCCGACCTGCGCCGACTGCTGCTGCCGGCGCCCGAGGGCGCACGCCAGGACCCGAAGCTGAACGGCGGCTGGACGACCCAGGACCGGTACGTCTCCGAGTACGCCGAGGAGGCCCACCCCAAGATCAGGCTCACGCTCGGCGAGTACGCCGTACGGCACGTGGCGGCCCGCGGCTGGACCATGCCGGACGGCACGTCCACACGGATCTACCTGCTCCGGTTCGGCAGCGCGGACGAGGCGGGCCGGTTCGCCTCCACCGGGCTGAACGCCCTGGAGAACTCGATCCCCGGCCAGCCCCTGAAGAGCGCGCCGACCGTCGAGGAGGACACGGCGTGGGACACCAGGGGCGGCATGCCCGGGGTCTCCGCGTACCCCTTCCTGGAGCCCGGGGACGGCGGCGCCACGCACACCCGGCAGGCGTACGTCCACGCGGGCGACACGCTCGCGCTGGTCGTGCAGGAGAAGAAGGGCGGGGCCGCGGCCGTGCCCTTCCACCAGACGCTCGCGCTCCAGAGCCAGCTCCTGAGCTGATGCGCGTACGCCCCGCGCCACCCCCTGCGCACCGCTGACGCGCCCCCGCAGGGGCGACCGGGCCCCAACCCATTAGGCTGGGGCCCGGTCCGCATTCCGTCCGGACGTTGTTCCGTCCGAACCCGTACGAGGAGCACTCCGTGCTTATTGCCTTCTTCGAGGCCCTGCTGGTGCTGGTCTGCATCGGTGTCGTCGCGTTCTCCGTGCTGGCCGTGAAGAAGCTGTACCAGGGTCAGCGCTGACCCTCCGGACCGCACCCGCAAGCCCGTCCGTCGCGCCGGCACCACGACCGGCACCCACTGACAGAAGCTGCTCATGATCGAGATCCCGTCCGACCTGAACCCGGACCTCGTCCCCCTCGCCTTCCTCCTCGGCACTTGGGAGGGCGCCGGCGTCTCCGACTTCCCCGGCGCCGAGAAGTGCAACTTCGGTCAGTCGGTCACCTTCAGCCACGACGGCCGGGACTTCATCGAGTACTCCTCCCACTCCTGGGTCCTGGACGCCGAAGGCAAGCAGGTCAAGCCGCTGGAGAGCGAGCACGGCTACTGGCGCATCGACAAGGACCGCCAGATCGAGGTCGTGATGGTGCGCGACCAGGGCATCGTCGAGGTCTGGTACGGCCAGCTCGCGGACCAGAAGCCGCAGATCGACCTGGCGACGGACGCCGTCGCGCGCACCGCCGCTTCCGGGCCGTACAGCGGCGGCAAGCGGCTGTACGGATACGTGAAGGGCGACCTGATGTGGGTGGGCGAGAAGGCCACCCCGGAGGTGCCCCTGCGGCCGTACATGTCGGCGCAGCTCAGAAAGACCGTCACGCCCGAGCAGGTCGCGGACTGGGCGAAGAACCTCGGCGACCTCCCGGACGACGGCATCGCCTTCTTCAAGTAGGCGCTCGTCCGGTGGGCAGCCGGCCGCGCCTCCCTACACTGGGAGGCGTGGTGACCACCGACTGGCAGAGCGACCTGCGCAAGCGCGGCTACCGACTGACCCCGCAGCGTCAGCTGGTGCTGGAGGCCGTCGACGCCCTGGAGCACGCGACGCCCGACGACATCCTCTGCGAGGTCCGCAAGACGGCGTCGGGCGTGAACATCTCCACCGTGTACCGCACGCTGGAGCTGTTGGAGGAGCTGGGACTGGTCTCCCACGCCCACCTCGGGCACGGCGCGCCCACCTACCACCTGGCCGACCGGCACCACCACATCCACCTGGTGTGCCGGGACTGCACGGCCGTCATCGAGGCGGACGTCGAGATCGCCGCGCCTTTCATCGAGACGCTGCGGCAGACGTTCGGCTTCGACACCGACATGAAGCACTTCGCCATCTTCGGGCGCTGCGAGCGGTGCGCGGCGCAGCAGGACTCCGCGCAGCGGGATTCTGCCCAGCGGGATTCCTCGCAGCAGGAGTCCGCCCAGCAGTAGTCCGTGCGGCAGCCGTAGGCTTTCTCCATGGCCACTGTGAAGAGCCCGAAGCGTCCGCTGAGCCCGCTGCTGTCCCGTCCCGGTGCCGTCCCGGCCGAAGGCGTCGACGAAGGCGTGGCCGCGCACTACGGCGACATCTTCCGGGAACAGAGCGCGCTGGCCGACGGCTCCGGCCTCGTCGACCTCTCGCACCGCGGCGTCGTCGCCGTCACCGGATCCGACCGGCTGAGCTGGCTGCACCTGCTGGTCACCCAGCACGTCAGCGACCTGCCCGTCGGGCAGGCGACGGAGGCGCTGATCCTCACCGCGAACGGGCACATCGAGCACGCGCTCTCGCTCGTCGACGACGGCGAGACGGTCTGGGCGCACGTCGAGCCCGGCACCCAGGACGAACTCGTCGCCTATCTGGAGTCGATGAAGTTCTTCTACCGGGTGGAGGTCGCGGACCGCACCGACGACTTCGCCGTGGTGCACCTGCCGGCCGGGTCGATCGCGCCCGTGCCCGAGGGCGTGGCGGTGCGCGAGGTGCCGTACGGCCGGGACCTCTTCCTGCCGCGCGCCGAACTGGAGCCGTACGCGGAGCAGCACGGGCCGCTCGCCGGGATCCTGGCGTACGAGGCGCTGCGCGTCGAGGCGCACCGGCCCCGGCTGGGCTTCGAGACCGACCACCGGACGATCCCGCACGAGCTGGGCCTCATCGGCTCCGCGGTCCACCTCCAGAAGGGCTGCTACCGGGGTCAGGAGACGGTGGCCCGGGTGCAGAACCTGGGCAAGCCGCCGCGTCGGCTGGTCTTCCTGCACCTCGACGGCAGTGAGGTGCACCTGCCGGGTCCCGGCACGCCGATCCGACTCGCGGCGGACGGCGAGGAGGGGCGGCAGCTGGGCTTCGTGACGAGTTCGGCGCGCCACTACGAGCTGGGGCCGATCGCGCTGGCGCTGGTGAAGCGGAACGTTCCGCTGGACGCGGAGCTGTTGGCCGGCACGACGGCGGCGGCGCAGGAGCCGGTGGTCGAGCCGTAGCCCGCGAGCCGCGCTCCGCGCGCCGGCACCTGACGTACCCGCCGTGTCCCTGCGGGCGCGCGGTGGTTGTTCGCGCAGTTCCTCCCCCAGCGCCCCTGTCATCCCGCCGTGTCCCTGCGGGAGCCTTTGTCCCGAGCAACCCGCCACGGGCCGCACGTGGCGACGGGCTCGGGGGGCTCACACCTCCAGCAGCACCGTGAACGGGCCCTGGTTCGTGAGGGAGACGCGCATGGTCGCGCCGAAGCGGCCCGTTTCCACCCGTGCGCCCAGCGCCCGCAGGCGGGTCACCACCTCGTCGACCAACGGCTCCGCCACCTCGCCCGGCGCCGCCGCGTTCCACGTGGGGCGCCGGCCCTTGCGGGCGTCTCCGTACAGGGTGAACTGGGAGATCACCAGCAGCGGCGCACCCACGTCCGAGCAGGACTTCTCGCCCTCAAGGACCCGCAGTGACCACAGCTTGCGGGCGAGCCGCTCCGCCTGCTCCGCGGTGTCCTCGTGGGTCACCCCGACCAGGACGCACAGCCCCTCGCCGACGATCTCCCCGACCGTGTGCGCCCCGGACTCGTCCGTCACGGTGACGCTCGCACCGTCCACCCTCTGCACCACTGCACGCATACCGCCCAACCTATCGAGGCTGAACGGGTGCAGAGCGCCTGCGTCGAATGGTTCCGGAATGGCACCATTCACCAAGGCGGTGCGGCCCCCGGCCCAGCCCCCCGGTTTCCGGGGGCCCGGGGAGTCCCCCGCGCCGGTCGAGGGGACGGACACACGGACATGAGCACTTCGGGCACCAGGCAGACGACGGTCAACCCCGCCCGTCCGCCGCACCAGCGCACGGGGCAGGCGCCGTCCCGGGCCGTCGACCACCTCGCCGACCACTTCGCCGACCTCCCGCAGTACGAGCTGCCCGCCCTGCGCCTGCCCGAGCTGCGGGCCCTGCGCCGCCAGTCGCAGCAGGACGAGGCCGACCTCAGCTACGTGCGCCGGCTGCTCCAGGGCCGCATCGACATCCTCCGGGCCGACCTGGCCCGGCGCACGGACCCCGACCCCGACCCCGGCCCCGAAGCGGACGCGGCGTCCGCAGCGCCCGGCGGGCCGGAGGCCGCGCCCGGGGAGCGGGAGGCGGCGGCCTTCGTCGAACGGCTGTCGGGGATCCTGGCCGACACGCCCTCCAGCCACCGGACGTCCGCCCGGCACGTGACGGTGTCCACGCCGCACAGCGAGGAGTACCGACTGCTGGCCGCGAAGATGCTCGCCGACGTGGAGCTGTCGGACCCGGCCGCCCGTACGGACGACGAGCTGCACGCGGCGATGGGCCGGCTGGTCCGCTACGAGCAGCAGGTCTCCCGCCGCCGGCACGTGTTGCAGCGCACGGCCGACGATTGCAGCGCGGAGATCGCCCGCAGGTACCGTGAAGGAGAAGCACAAGTAGACGACCTGCTGACCTGAAGATCCTTCCGGAGGCGGGTTCCCGCGCTGGAGGGCCTCCCCCACATGACCGCCGCCGAGTCGAGCAGCAGCACCACCAACCCCGCGATATCCCCCCGCCCCCCGAGGCCGGTGGCGCCGATCGCCTCGATGGAGGCCGGGGCCGTGTCCCCGGTGCTCGCCGAAGTCGTACGGTCCGGTTTCGTCGAGGGCCGGCACCGCGGGTCCCTGGTCCTGCTGGCCGCCGACGGCGGGGTGGAGCTGGCCCTCGGCGACGTGACCGCCCCCGTCTTCCCGCGCTCCAGCAACAAGCCGATGCAGGCCGTGGCGGTGCTGCGGGCCGGGCTCGACCTGGCGGGGGAGCGGCTGGCCCTGACCGCAGCCAGCCACTCCGGCGAGGACTTCCACCTGGAGCTGGTGCGCACCCTGCTCGCCGAGCACGGCATCCGGCCCGACGAGCTCCAGACCCCGCCCGACCTGCCGCTGGACCCGACGGAGGCGGAGGCGTACCTGGCCGCCGGCCGCACCCGCGATCCGATCACCATGAACTGCTCCGGCAAGCACGCGGCGATGCTCGCGGCCTGTGCGCTCAACGGCTGGGACCGTACGACGTACCTCGCCCCGGACCACCCCCTCCAGCAGCTCGTCCACGAGGCCGTCGAAGAGGCGTCGGGCGAGCGGGTCGCGGCCGTCGGCACCGACGGCTGCGGCGCCCCGCTGATGGCGATCGGCCTCACCGGTCTGGCGCGCGCCTTCCGCTCTCTCGTCCTCGCCGACGCCGGCACGCCCGGGCGGCGGGTCGCGGACGCGATGCGCGCCCACCCCGAGTACGTGGCCGGCACCCGCCGCCCCGACACCTGGCTGATGCGCGAGGTGCCCGGCGCTCTCTCCAAGATGGGCGCCGAAGCGGTGCAGGCGGTGGCGCTGCCCGACGGCCGCGCCCTCGCCTTCAAGATCGACGACGGCGCGGGCCGGGCGCTCGGCCCGGTGCTCGGCCGGGCGCTTGAGCTGCTGGGAGTGCACGGGCCCGTCGTGGACCGCATCCGCCGGGCGCCGCTGCTGGGCGGCGGCGTCGAGGTCGGCGAAATTGGTGCGACTTTCTGACCGACAACTGCCTAGCGTGGGTGGTATGACCTCCTCCACCCTCCCCTCCCCCCGCCCCGGTGACCTCGACGTCCGCAAGATCGACCCCGCCTCCGAGTACCCCGACTGGCTGCGCGCCGTCGGCGTCGGCTTCCAGCACTCCCCTTCGCTGGCGGACGGGGAGGTGGAGGGGCGCACCGAGGGGGTGGACCTGTCGCGCGCGGTGGGCGCCTTCGACCGCGGCCGGATCGTGGCCACGTACCGCACCTTCGAGCAGTACCTGACGGTCGTCGGCGGCGCCGCGGTGCGGTCGAACGCGGTCACCAACGTCACCGTCACATCCACCCACCGCCGCCGCGGCCTCCTCAGCCGGATGATGGGCGAGGACCTGGCGGCGGCGAAGGAGCGCGGCGACGCCCTGTCGACGCTGATCTCCGCCGAGTACCCGATCTACGGCCGGTTCGGGTACGGGCCCGCCACCTGGGTCACCGAGTGGGCCGTGAACGTGGCGCGCGCCGGTGTCGACCGCCGCTGGTCGGGCCCGACCGACGGCGGCCGGATCGACCTGGTGCCCGTGGAGGAGGTCCGCAAGATCGGCCCCGAGCTGCACGCCCGGTTCGCCGCCGGCCAGCCGGGCGCGGTCAGCCGCAACGAGCGCTGGTGGCGGATGAACACCGGCGAGATCCGGGTCCCGAGCCAGCCGTGGACCGAGCCCTACTACGTCGTGTACCGGTCGGCGTCCGGCGAGGTCGAGGGGCTGGCTTCGTACGCCAACGACCGCAAGTGGGACGAGGGCAAGCAGCCCGACAACACGGTGACGGTGGAGGACCTGATCGCGGTCACCCCGGCGGCGGAGCGCGCCCTGTGGCAGTACCTCTGCTCGTTGGACTGGGTCACCACGCTGCGCACCGGCCGGCGCGCCCCCGACGACCTGCTGCCGCTGCTGCTGGCGGACCCGCGCGCGGCCCGGACGGTGGCGCACGCGGACTTCCTGTGGGTGCGGCTGCTGGACGTCGCGCGGGCGCTTGAGGCCCGGACGTACGACACCTCCGCGACCCTGGTCCTGGACGTGCGGGACGCCGCGGGCCTGGCGAACGGCCGCTTCCGGCTGGAGGTCGCCCCGGACGGGGCGAGCTGCGTCCCGAGCACCGGCTCGCCGGACCTCACCTTGGACGTACGGGAGCTGGGCGCGTGCTACCTCGGTGACGCCTCCGTGGTGCAGCGGGCCGCGCTCGGCACGGTCCAGGAGGAGCGCGCGGGGGCGGCGGCCCTGGCGGACCGGGTGTTCCGCACGGCCCGGCGCCCGTGGTGCCCGGACGTGTTCTGACGCCTGGCGGGCTCGCCCCCGTGGTCCAGCGGGCCGAGTGCCCTATTTCGTACGGGCGCGGAAGAGCGCTCCGGACGCCGCCACCGCCACCGCCAGGATTCCCGCGCACCACGCCAGCGCCGTCCAGGGCGCGCTGCCGGCGGGCTCGGCGAGGAGCAGCGCGCGCAGCGACTCGATGAGCGGGGTGATCGGCTGGTGGTCGGCGAAGCCGTGGAGCCAGTCGGGCATCGAGTCGATCGGGACGAAGGCGCTGCTCGGGTAGGGCAGGAAGGTCATGAAGAAGGTGAAGCCGCTGGCCGCCTCCGGGGTGCGGGCGAGCAGGCCGATCGCGGCGGAGAACCACGAGATGGCGATCAGGAAGGTCACCAGTAGGCCGAGGGCGGCGAGCCAGCCGGTGGCCGAGGCGTCGGGGCGGAAGCCGATGAGCAGGGCGACGCCGAGGACGACCGCGGTGGCGGCGAGGTTGCGCAGCACGCTGGCGGCGACGTGGCCGGCGAGCACGGCGCCGCCGCCGATGTCGAGCGAGCGGAAGCGGTCCATGATGCCGCCCTGCATGTCGTCGGAGACGGCGACGGCGGTGTTGGCGGCGCCGAAGCAGGCGCAGACGACGAGGACGCCGGGGACGACGTAGGTGACGTACTCCGGGGCGTCGGTCTGGATCGCGCCGCCGAAGAAGTAGACGAAGACGATCATCAGCATCACCGGCAGGGCGATGGCGGTGATGACGGCGTCGACGTTGCGCCGGCTGATGCGGATGGCGCGGCCGGCCATGGTCGTGGCGCGGACGAGGGCGTCAGACATGCGAGGGCTCCTTGCCCGGGGCGTTGTTCGGGCGGGCGCTCTTGTTGGTGCCGGTGTTGGTGTCGGTGCGGGCTTCGGTGCCGGTGAGGGCGAAGAAGACGTCGTCGAGGGTGGCTTCGTGCAGGGCGAAGCGGATGACGTCGGTGCGGTCCGGGTCCGCCAGGTCGAGCAGGGCGCGGACGGATTCCGCGGTGCCGTCGGTCGGCAGGGACATCGTGAGGTCCTGCGGCGACTGGTGGGCCGGCGCGCCCTCGTGGGCCGGCAGCCGGTGCGCGGTGCGCACGAAGGCGGCGGCGTCGGCGAGGACCAGTTCGAGGCGGTGGCCGCCGACCCGGGCCTTCAACTGCTGCGCGGTGCCGTCGGCCACGATCCGGCCGCCGTCGACCAGGGCGATGCGGTGCGCGAGGCGGTCGGCCTCCTCCAGGTACTGGGTGGTGAGGAAGACCGTCGTACCGCCCGCGGACAACTCCCGCACCACCGTCCACAGCTCCGCGCGGCTGCGCGGGTCGAGCCCGGTCGTCGGCTCGTCGAGGAAGACCACCTCGGGGTCGCCGACGAGGGAGGCGGCGAGGTCGAGCCGGCGGCGCATCCCTCCGGAGTAGGTGTCGGTGAGGCGGCCGGCCGCACGGGTGAGGTCGAAGCGTTCGAGGAGCGCGGCGGTGCTGCGGGCGGCTGCAGGGCGCGACAGGCCGCGCAACCGGGCCATCATCCGCAGGTTCTCCGCGCCGGTCTGCTTCTGGTCGACCGCGGCGAACTGGCCGGTGAGGCTGATGGCGCGGCGGACCTTCGAGCGCTCGGTGGCCACGTCGTGGCCGGCGACCCGGGCGGTCCCGGCGTCCGCGGCGGTGAGCGTGGTGAGGATGCGCACGGTCGTCGTCTTGCCCGCGCCGTTGGGGCCGAGCAGGGCGAAGACCGTGCCCCGGGCGACCTCCAGGTCCACTCCGTCGAGGACGGTGAGGTCTCCGTACCTCTTGGCCAGACCGGTGGCTGCGATGGCCGGTGATGTCTCCATGGCGCACTCCCTTCTGCGTATGGCATACGCGCTACTGCGTAAGGGTTACGCATTACTAGGATGGGCGTCAAGCGGGGCCGGGCGGCGCAGCGCCGACGGGCCGACCGGGCGGCACGAGAGGGCGGACGGTGAGGGCGAGTGACGAACGACGGTGAGGGCGAGTGACGGGCGACGGCGCGGGTGCGGGTACGGGTACGGGTCGCGACGGTGCGGGTGCGGGTCGCGACGGTGCGGGTCGCGGCGACGGCACCGCGCTGCCCGCCAGCGTCGAGGCCGCGTGGGGCCTGCGCGAACGCCCCTCCAAGGGCCCCAAGCCCGGCATCGGCGTGGACCGGATCGTCTCCGCGGCCGTCGACGTCGCGGCGGCGGAGGGGCTCGGCGCGGTCTCCATGGGGCGGGTGGCCAAGGAGTTGGGCGTCTCGACGATGTCGCTCTACCGGTACGTGGCGGCCAAGAGCGATCTGTATCTGCTGATGCAGGAGGTGGCGGTGGGGCCGCCGCCCCCGCCGCCCCCGCCCGGCGCCGAATGGCGCGGGGCGATCACCGCCTGGGCCGTCGCGCAGCGCGAACGCCTCCGGGGCAACCCGTGGGTCCTCCAGATCCCGATCTCGGGGCCGCCGGCCACGCCGCACTCGGTCGCCTGGTGGGAGCGCGGTCTGGTGGCGCTGGAGTCGACCGGGCTCGACGACGGGGACCGGCTCTCGGTGATCATGCTGATCAACGGCTTCGTCCGGCACGAGGCGATGGTCGCGGTCGACCTGGGGCTGGCGGTCGCGAACTCCGGCGGGGACCCGGAGGCGTTCATGCGGCGGTACGTCGCGACGCTGGAGCGACTGGCCGATCCGGAGCGGCACCCGTCGGTGACGCGGCTGTTGAGGTCCGGGATGTTCCTGGAGGACGACGATCCGGACTACGACTTCAAGTTCGGCCTGGGGCGGATCCTGGACGGGGTCGAGGAGCTGATGCGCCAGCGGGGCGTGACGGCGGCGGACCAGCGGCCGAAGGGCGAGCGGGAGCAGGGCGAGCGGGAGAAGGAGGGGCGGGCGTGAACGAGCAGGCTTCTGCCGGCGACGTCGAGCGTGACGCGGCTTCCGCCGGGCACGGGCGCTCCGGCGGGCTGCGCGAGCGCAAGAAGGAACGTACCCGCCGCGCCCTCTCCGACGCCGCGATCGCGCTCTTCCTCGCGAAGGGGTTCGACGCCGTCTCCGTCGCCGAGGTCGCCGCCGCCGCCGACGTGTCGAAGCCGACCCTGTTCCGGTACTTCCCGACGAAGGAGGACCTGGCGCTGCACCGGTTCGCCGACCACGAGGGCGAGGCGGCGCGCGTGGTGGCCGACCGGCCGCCGGGCGTCGTGCCGCTGGACGCGCTGCGCCGGCACGTCCTCGACGGGCTGGACCGCTTCGACCCGGTCACCGGCGTCAGCGACGCGCCGCAGGTGCTGGCGTATCTGCGACTGCTGTACGGGACGCCGAGCCTGGTCGCCCGAATGTACGCCTACCAGGCCCGCGACGAGGAGGCGCTGGCCGGAGCGCTGGGCGGCGGGACGGCGGGGCGGCTGGCCGCGGGGCAGATCGTGGCCGTGTTGCGGATCCTCGCCGAGGAGAACTGGCGGCGGATCGAGGCAGGGGAGAGCGCCGCCGATGTGCGTCCGGGCGCACGGGCCTCCGTTGACCTGGCCTTCGATCAACTCGCCGTCGGGTTGGGCGCGCTCGTGGCTGGCGCGGAGGTTTCCTGAATCCCCCCGAGGGGATTTCGTTACTGGGGCAAAAAAGAGACTGGGTTGCATTATGCTGGATGGCATGACGCAGCCCGACGACGTACTCAACCGAGCGCTGGAGCGCGAGCGCGCCCATCACGACGCCTGCCGCGCCGCCCTGCGCGCCATGGTCGACGACGCGGCGCAGCAGGTCGTCATCGGGGAGCACGCCTTCGCCTCCGGCGCCGACGCTGAGGTGCTGGGCCGTCAGTTGCGCAGCCGCGCAAAGGAGATGCGCGAGGAGCCGGCGGGCCCGCTCTTCTTCGGCCGTCTCGACTTCACCTCCGACGCCAGCGCGGGGGAGCACCGGGCGCAGCGCTATCACGTCGGCCGCCGCCGCATCACCGGGCGGACGCGCCCGGTCGCCGGACCGACCGCGGGCTCCGACCCCGGTGCGCTGCCGCCGCCGCTGGTCATCGACTGGCGCGCGCCCGTCTCCCGCGCCTTCTACCAGGCCACCGCCCGGGACCCGCAGGGCGTCGCGGTGCGCCGCCGCTTCGGCTGGGCGCCCTTCAGCGAGGGCGAATCCGACGATCTGACCGGCTTCGAGGACGAGCACCTGCACGCCGCGCCGACGTCGAAGCCGATGCACACGACAGACGCGCCCGGCGCACCTGGCACCCCTGGTGCGGCCCGTGCGGCGGGCACGACCAGCGCGATCGTGGCGGACGAGATCGAGCGGCCCCGTGTCGGCCCGATGCGCGACATCGCCGCCACCATCCAGCCCGACCAGGACGACCTGGTCCGCTCCCCGCTCGCCGACTCCCTGTGCGTCCAGGGCGCCCCCGGCACCGGGAAGACCGCGGTCGGCCTGCACCGCGCCGCCTACCTCCTCTACACCCACCCCCAGCGCGTCAGCCGCGGCGGGCTGCTGGTCCTCGGACCCAACCGCGCCTTCCTCTCGTACATCGCACAGGTGCTGCCCGCGCTCGGGGAGAGCGGGGTGCGCCAGTCGACCGTGGAGGAGGAGGTCGCGCGCCACGAGGTCCGGGCCGACGACGCCCCGGCCGCAGCAGCCGTGAAGCACGACGCCCGCATGGCGGACGTGCTGCGCCGCGCGCTGTACGCCCGGGTCGCCGTCCCCGCAGACGCCGGTGCCGACACGGACGCCGACGCTGACGCCCCGCTCACGGTGCCCGAAGGCTCGTACCGCTGGCGGGTGCCCGCTGCCGACCTGGCGCGGATCGTGGCCGAGGTGCGGGCCGAAGCGCCGCCGTACGCCGTCGGGCGCGAGCGGGTCCGCGCCCGCGTCGTACGCCACCTCCAGATCCAGGCGGAGCGCCGCGCCGACCCCAAGAGCGCGTCGTGGACGCAGCGGATCGGGCGGTCCAGGCCGGTGGCCGCCTTCCTGGACGCGGTCTGGCCGAAGGTCACGCCGGAGGAGGTGTTGGCCGCATTCCTGGCCGACCCGGTGGACCCCGCGCTGACCGCCGCCGAGCAGGACGCCGTCCGCTGGCACAGACCGCCGCGCTCGTACCGCACCGCCCGCTGGAGCCGGGCCGACCTCGTCCTCCTCGACGAGATCGCCGGACTCGTCGAACGCCCCGCGGGATACGGCCACATCGTCGTTGACGAAGCCCAGGACCTCTCGCCGATGCAGTGCCGCGCCGTCGCCCGCCGCGCGGACTTCGGCTCGCTGACCGTCCTCGGCGACCTCGCCCAGGGCACCACCCCCTGGGCGGCCCGCACCTGGCCCGAACAGCTCGCCCACCTCGGCAAGGCGGACGCCGCCGTCGTCCCGCTGACGACCGGCTTCCGGGTGCCGGCGGCGGTGGTCGAGCTGGCGAACGGGCTCCTCGCCTCCCTCGACGTCGACGTGCCCGCGGGCCGTTCGCTGCGCGCCGACGGCGAGTTGACGGTCCGGCGCGTCGATGACCTGGCGGCGGCGACGGTCGACGCGGTGCGGACCGCGCTCGGCCGCGAGGGCTCGATCGGCGTCATCGCTGACGGGCCCACCACCCCGCTGCTGCGGGCCGCGCTCACGGCCGCGGGCATCGAAGCCGCCGACCTCGCCGATGCCTCCGAGGGGGCGGCGCTCGCCGCGCGGGTGACCGTCCTGCCCGCGGCCCTGGCCAAGGGCCTGGAGTACGACCACGTCGTCGTCGCCGAGCCCGCGGCCATCGCGGCGGCGGAGGAGCGCGGACTGCACCGGCTGTACGTGGTGTTGACCCGTGCCGTCGCCCGGCTGGCCGTGCTGCACGTCCAGCCGCTGCCGCCCGCGCTGACGAGTCCTCCGCTCCCTGCCTCCCGCGCGCCCCTTCCTTCGGCGCGTCCTACGTGACGGGCACGGACGCGTTCACCCGGTGCAGGTGCACGATGACGTCGAAGCTCCGCCCCAGCGAGACGTCCTGCGTCGCCGGTCCGTTCGACCCCGGGACGACGAACGTCTGCCGGGCGCCTTGGAGCCACGGCCCGGCCGCGGGGTCGGGCGCCACCCGCCGCAGATCGACGTAGTAGTCCCGCAGCCCCACCGTGTCGAGGGTGTGCTCGTTGCTGCCGGGCGTGGCGGGCCCGGTGTCGAACACCTCGTACTTCTGTGTGGCCAGGTTCATCGCGCGGTACTCGCCGCTGTGGATCGTCGTGCCGCCCGCCAGGTACCGGTCCCCGATCAACTCCCGGAAGACCGCGCGCCCTCCATCACCGGGTACGACGCCGGGTCGGACGACTCGTAGCCGAGGTGCGCGTTGTGCGCGGAGACCAGGATCCGGTCGCCGGTCTGCCGCTGCCACCACACCGTTTTCTCGGCCATCGCGCGGTCGCGGTGCCGGTGGTGCTCCGCCACCTGCTTCGGGTCGTCGAAGTCGTACGAGAAGAGCGCCGTCATCTGGGCGATCACCCGGGCCTCCTGGAGCACCCAGGGGTCGACGCCGCCCGCCTGTTCCAGCGCCCGGTACGCAGCCCGCGCGTCCCGGTCGTACGCCTTGCGCTCGGCGATCGGCGCCTCCGACAGGTGCTTCATCCGCTCGCCCGTCGAGGCGGGCAGCGCGAGCAGCCCGGCGTAGCGCTGACGCAACTCGGGCGCGAGGGCCGGCCGGTGCTCCTCCGCCCAGCGCAGGACCCGGTCGTACTGGGAGCGGTTCACGTCGGCGATGTCGTTGCCCATGACGCGGACCCGCTCGCCGGGCGCGGCCGTGCGGTTGTGCTCCCGCATCCAGGTGAAGAGCGCAAGGAACTCCTCGTTGTTCCAGTCCTCGAAGGAGAATTGGAACTCCTCGCGCATGATCTGCCGCAGGTCGCCCTCGCCCCGGGTGACGTACGCGTCGAGCCGCGCCCCCGCGGACCAGGACGTCTCCAGCGAGAAGACCCGGAAGCCGTCCCGCTGCACCAGGTGCCGGAACACCCGCTCCTTGAGCCGGAACAGCTCCTTCGACCTGTGGGTGGCCTCGCCGAGGCCGACGACGGTGGCGCCCTTCGCCATCCGGGACAGGGCGGCGAGGTCGGCGGACGCGCCGCCCGGCTCCGTCGTGCGCAGCGGATGGGCGCGCCGCTCGATCCCGGCGACCACGGCCCGCTCGGAGGCGTCGGCGACGCCGGCGGCAGGCGCGGGCGCGGGGGCGGCGAGCGCCGGGGCCGCCGTGCCGATCGGGGCGAGCAGTGCGAGACCGATCGACCGGCGCGCTGCTGCCGTCCTCCGCGTCGCCCGTACCCACAAAAAGGAGGCACCTTTGCCACCGTGCGCTAAATCCTGCGCATGCCGGTGGTGGCGGTTCTGGTGGCGGACGGGGTCCCCGGCCGCGGCGCCTACCGCGATCCGCTGCCGCCGGCCGTACGGACGTCGGCCCCACCGTGGAGTGGCTGGAGGCCAACCTCCACCGGCCGCTCACCCTCCACGACGTCGCCGCGCACGCCCGGGTCAGCGTCAGCAGCCTGACGCGCCGCTTCCGCGCGCAGACCGGGCAACCGCCGCTCCAGTACCTGCTCGGCGCGCGGCTGCACCAGGCGTTGGCTGCTGCTGGAGAACACCGAGACCGCGAACGAGCAGATCGCGGCCCGCACGGGCTTCGGCTCGCCGGCCGACCTCCGCCACCACTTCCAGCGCCGCACGGGGGTCAGCCCGCGCGCCTACCGGGCCGCGAGCCGCTCCATGACCGGCCTGTTCGCCAAGCCGACCGAGGAGGCCCCGTAAGCCACTGCTAGGTCCAGCGGCACACGCGCGTGGAGCTCTACCGCGGCTGGGTGAATCGGAGCAGGTTGCCCGCCGGGTCGCGGAAAGCGCAGTCCCGAACGCCGTACGGCTGGTCGATCGGCTCCTGCACCACCTCGCCGCCCGCCGCGCGGATCTGCTCGAACGTCGCGTCGCAGTCGGGCGTCCGGAAGATCACGCCGCGCAGCAGCCCCTTCGCCATCAGCTCGGCCACGGCCTGCCGGTCGTCCGGGGAGGCGTTCGGGTCCGCGAGCGGCGGCTCCAGGACGATCTCCACGTCCGGCTGGGAGGGCGAGCCGAGGGTCACCCAGCGCATCCCCTCGAACCCCACGTCGTTGCGGACCTCCAGCCCGAGGGCGTCCCGGTAGAAGCCGAGGGCCTTGTCGTGGTCGTCGACGGCGATGAAGCACTGTCCAATCTTGATGTCCATGTCCGTCACGCTACGGACCGGCGGAAGGTTTCGCTTCTCCGTTCCTGACCGGTCGGGTGTAGATCTTGGCGAGGCATGCGGGGATGTCCGCGCCGTCCCCGTGGTCCCGGGCCCGGTAGGCGCTCGGGCTCTCCCCGACCAGCTCGGTGAAGCGCGAGCTGAACGACCCCAGCGACGTACACCCCACCTCCATGCAGACCTCCGTCACCGACAGGTCACCGCGCCGCAGCAGCGCCTTGGCCCGCTCGATGCGACGGGTCATGAGGTAGTTGTACGGAGTGTCGCCGAAGGCGGCGCGGAAGCTGCGCGAGAAGTGCCCGGGCGACATCAGGGCGCCGCGCGCCAGCGCGGGCACGTCCAGCGGTTTCGCGTAGTCGCGGTCCATCCGGTCGCGGGCCTTGCGCAGCCGGACGAGGTCGGGGATGGGCACTCGGGACACACCCAGCACGTTACCCACTGCTCAGCCGGTGTGCAGAACCCGGAAGCGGTCCGGTGCCGTCGGGTCGCGGTCGACGACCTGGAGCGGGGGCCGGTCCCACTGCCACACGCCCGTGCCCGGCCGGCGGGAGAACGCGATCCGCCCGCGGGTGCCGTCGACGGCGACGTCCGGCCAGGGCGCCCCGGTGCGCAGCGCCTCCGCGAGCACGGCGATCGTGTCGTACCCCTCGAAGGCGACGAACGAGGGCGCCGCGGCCAGCCGCTCGCGCAGCGCCGCCTCGACGCGTGCGCCGAGCGGGCCGTGGCGTTCGGGCAGGTAGCGCAGGAACGGGACCGCGGCGCCTTCGGCGCCCAGCAGCGCCGCCCACTCGGCGAACTCCGGCTGTCCGGCCGGGGCGCCGATCAGCACCCCGGTCAGGCGCGCGTCGCGGCGGACGGCCCGCACGAGCGGCACCGCCGGCTCCGGGTGGCCGACGAGGAGGAGCACGGCCGTCGCACGGCTCTCGACGAGCGCGTCGCACACCGCCGCGGGGGAGAGCGCACCGGCGTCGAGTTCGACGACGCCGCCGCCGCGCGGCGCGAGGCGATCTCGCAGGATGCGCGTTCCGGCGGCCCAGTAGACGCTGGACTGGGCCGCCACGGCGATGCGGCGGTGGCCCGCGTCGAGGAGGAAGTCCGCGTAGGTCCGCCAGCCGCGGGACTGCGCCGGGGCCAGGCGCGCGACCCACTCCGTCGGCCCGTCGGTGAGCGCGTCGAGCACCGCCGACGAGCAGAGGAACGGCAACCCGAGGGCGTCGGCCCTGGCGGCGGCGGCGCGCGCGACGACGCTGTGGTACTCACCCGAGACGGCGGCCACGCCCAGCCCGGCCAGTTCGTCCACGGCCGCCGCGGCCCGCTGCGGATCGGCGGCGGTGTCGCGTACGACCAGTTCGAGCGGCCGTCCACCGACCCCGCCGACCCCACCTACCCCGCCGGCGTCGTTGACGTCCCGTACGCCCAGTTCGAGCCCGGCGAGCAGGTGCCGCCCCGCCTCGACCCAGCCGGGCCGGGTCAGCGGCACGAGAGCGCCGATCCGTACGGACGCGTCCAACTCGTCCCGCTGCGGCGGGCGCACCTTGGTGACCATGCGGGTCATTGCACCCACCGCGATCGCAGCCGGCAACCGAATATCCCCCGCCGTCCTTCCCCCGCCGCTGAGGTCCGCACGGAGCCGTGCCACCGTCAACGCCGGCACGTCCCACGTGGCTTGCGTTTCCCCACCCCGTCGAGCGGGGTTGGATACGGTGACCGGGTGTCTGCCACCAACGAACATGCCCAGCGGATCATCGCGGACCGCTACCTGCTGGGTGCCCGTGTCGGCAAGGGTGGCATGGGCACCGTGTGGCGCGGAACGGACCGGCTCCTGCAACGCACCGTCGCGGTCAAGGAGGTCCCCCTTCAGGCCACGGGCGAGGAAGGCGCGGTACGGCAGCGGCGGGCCGTGCGGGAGGCGCGGGCCATCGCGCAGATCTCCCACCACAACGTGGTGGACATCCACGACCTCGTCCACGAGGACGACCGCCTGTGGCTGGTGATGGAGCTCGTCGACGGCCCCTCCCTGGCCGACCACGTCGCAGCCGCCGGCCCGCTGACGCCGACCCGGGCCGCCGAGATCGGACTCCAGGTGCTCTCCGCGCTGGACGCGGTGCACGCCGTCGGCGTACTGCACCGCGACGTCAAGCCGGCCAACGTCCTGCTGCGCGCCGACGGCAGCGCCGTCCTCTGCGACTTCGGGATCGCCGCGCTGGCGGGCACGGAGTCCCTCACCGCATCCGGCCGAGTGATCGGTTCGCTGCCGTTCCTGGCTCCGGAGCGGCTCAAGGACGGGCCCGTCGGGCCGGCCAGCGACCTGTTCTCCCTGGGCTGCACCCTGTCCGCGCTGCTGACGGGCCGATCGCCGTTCACCCGCCCGGAAGCCGTCGGCGTGCTGCATGCCGTGGCGCACGAGCGGCCGGAGATCCCGCCGAACGCGGGGCCGCTGCGGAGCCTGCTCGACGCCCTGCTGCGCAAGGACCCCGCCCAACGGCCGTCCTCCGCCGAAGCCGCCCGGGCGCTCCGGGCCGTGGCGGCCGACGGCCCGGGCCGGACGGCCTTGCTGCCCCTTCGCCGCCGCCCCGCGCTCCGCCGCGGGGCCCTGTCGGCCGCGCTCCTCCTCGTCGCCGCGGTCGTCACGGGAGCCCTGGTGGACCGCCTCGGCGACGACGACTCGTCGTCCGGGGCCTCCGCGGGGGACGCGAAGCCGTCCGCCGGGGCGCGGGAGTCCGAGTCCGCACCGGTCTCCTCGGGGCCCCCGACCCGGGTGGACGCGGCGCTGACCTACCCGTCCAACCCGGCCACCGGCGGTGCCGTGATCCGGTGGCTGTTCTCCGACGACGACCACGTCGAGGTCGACGCCCCCGGCAAGGAGGGCCCCTTCCACGGGAAACTGACCGCGGCATCCCCGACACGGGATTACTGGCCCGCCTTCGACGGCCTGCCGGGCTTCCACGACCGCATCGACGCGGTGTTCCCCGTCCCGAAGCTCGGGGACGAGTACTGGGTGTTCTCCGGTGCCCAGTACGTCCGGATCCGCATCGACGAAGAGCTCAACGACGAACTGGTGGAGGGGCCGAAGCCGCTCAAGGACTGGTCGGAAGCCTTCGGCAACCAGGCCGACTTCCTCGACGGCATCGACGCCGTGATGCCCACCCCCGACGACCCCGCCCAGTTCTGGGTGTTCGCCGGGGACCGCTACATCCGTGCCGAGCTGAACAAGAGCACGGCGGGCGGCGAACTGATCCAGGGTCCGTCATCGCTCGACTCCTGGGGCACCTTCGCCGAGCACAAGGACTTCTCCGACCAGATCAACGCGGTGGTCGAAGTCCCGGACCAGACGAACGAGTACTGGGTGCTGTCCGAGGCCCGCTACATGAAGATCCGCGTGGCCAACGACAACGACAGCTACGCCGACTCGGTCGTGGAGCCGCCCAAATCGCTTCCCAACTGGGACGACCTCGGCAGCTGAGGAGGCGCCGGCCGCGAAGGCCCATGGGCGTCCCTACACCCGCAGTTCCACGACGTCGGCGACCACGCAGCTGATGTTGTCGGGGCCGCCGGAGCCGTTGGCGAGCGCGACGAGTTCGCGGACCGCGCGTGCGGGTGCGTCGACGTCGGAGAGCACCCCGTGGATCTCGTCGTCCGGCACGACGGTCGACAGGCCGTCGGAGCAGAGCAGGTAGCGGTCCTGCCGCCGGGCGTCGTGCAGACGCACGTCGGTGGTGCCGTCGGCCCCTCGGCCCAGCGCCCGGGCCAGCAGGGACCGCTGCGGGTGGGACTCGGCCTCCGCCGCGGTGATGCGGCCCTCGTCGACCATCGACTGCACCACGGTGTGGTCGTGGGTGATCTGGAACAGCTCACCGTCGCGCAGGAGGTAGCCGCGGGAGTCGCCGATGTGGACGAGCGCCAGTTGCGAGCCGGTCCAGAGCATCGCGGTGAGCGTGGTGCCGGCCTCGTCGGCGACTCCCGGGGCTTCCACGACGGCCTGCCGCGCCTCTTCGACGGCGTCCGCGAGGAGGTTGAGGAGATCGCCCGTCGGGACGCCGTCGGTTTCGAGGCGCTTGAGCGCGTCGACGGCGGCGGCGCTCGCCGGCGCTCCTGCGCTGCCGTAGCCGTCGGCGACCGCGAGCAGACGGGACCCCGCGTAGGCGGTGTCCTGGTTCTGCTCGCGGACCAGACCGGCGTCGGAGAGCGCCGCGTAACGGATGCCCAGGGGATGGGGGGTCTGCGGGGTCTGCGGGGTCTGCGGGGTCTTCGGGTTCGAAGGCATGGTCGGTTCCTTCCCTGACAGATGTCCGACGAGGAAGGAGGCGAGGTCCCGCCGCGCGGCGGTGTCGGCCTCGACCCGGTCCCAGTACGCGCGCACCTCGCGCGCCGCCTCGCCCGCCTCCAGCGCGCAGACGTGCTGGACGCGGGCCAGCGGCATCCCCAGGTGCCGGAGCCACCGGACCAGCCGGGCCCCCTCCAACTGCTCCGGGTCGTACAGGCGGTAGCCCGTCACCGGGTCGACGCGGGCGGGTGTCAGCAGACCGAGTTCGTCGTAGAGCCGCAGCGCCTTCGGCGACAGCCGGGACGCCTTCGCGAACGCCCCGATGGTCAACAACCCCATGCCCGTCCCTCCTCGTACCGAGCAAGCCGCCCGGCCCTGTCGATGCTGTGGGCTCCCCCAGGGTGAAGGTCAACTGTCCGTTCCCAAAAGATCTGAATCGAGGAGGTGTCTCTGACCTGGGCCTTGTCAGTTCTGCTGGGACGGGTTGGAAGCCGGGCGGCCCAGTGGCGTCACCAGCAACAGTGATCGTCCCAGGGAGTCGGTCCAGCGAAAGAGGGGGTCGTTGGAGAAGGCGTGGGAACGGAGCTTCTCGCGGAGAGTGGGGACGTTCAGCCGGTGCTCGGCCGCTGTGTAGACGGAGTCGATGGTGCGCCGGTGCTGGCTGAGGCTCGTCCATCGGCCAGGTTGCCGTAGTGCCCGCCAGGCAGGATCGGCCAGCATGCCCAGCAGCGTGACGAACTCTGGATAGGTGGCGATGTACTCCCGCTCATCGACGCGTCGCCTGATGGTGTTCCCGTAGATGGCTTCCTTTGAAGGAAGCTGGGCGAGGCGGTCGTTCCAGCGTGAGAGCAGATGAAGTTGCTTCTTGTTCAGGAGCCGTGAGCGGACCAAGTGCTGCGCTTCCTTCGTCGCTGCTTCCAGGGTGTCGGGGAAGCGACGGGCGATCCGTCGGTGTCGGTGCTCAGCGGTACCGAGCTCTGGGAGGTGACCGACGCGGTAGTGGCGGTTGCCGTCTACCCAGATGCCGTGTCGGCGGCAGAGCTGGAGATCTGCGGGGCGATGGGCGAGGACTGGCCCGGTGATCCCACGGCGGTGCATGCAGTGTGAGCAGGCGATGTAGAGATGCCGACGATAACGGACCACATGACCTGTGGTGCGCGCCTCAACCCGGGCGATCGCTGGTAGCAGCATCCGGAGGGTCTCGGGCGTAAGGCCCGTCAGGATGGCCAGCCGTGGCAGAACCATCGGCGTCCAGCGCCAAAGCGTGTCCGTCCGCTCACCACGCCCCCGCCCGCGACACCAGCGTCGTGTCCGTCAGTGGCTTGGCCAGGTCCGCTCGGAGCCGCCCCGCCCAGAGCAGGTGGAACACCGCTGGTAGCACCGCAATCGGGTCACCCAACAGTGACGCCTGGCCCACCAGCGGTGAGGGCACCGAGAACACCGCCATCAGCCGCTCGGCCATCCCCGCGGTGGTCGCATGCCGAGGGTGTCGATACCCCGCCAGCCAGCGGACATTGGCCATCCGGACCGGGTCCACCATCCCGACCACCCGGTAGCCCCAGCCCACCGCTTCACATGCCAGCCGCGTCACGGCGAACTTGGCGGCCGACCGCTCTGAGGTTCCCCCGGTGTGTGGGAGGTGTTGACTAGCTGGTCAGGGCGGGTTGGGGTGGTTTCAGGTTCACTGGTTCGGTGGCTGACTGGTGGAGGTTTCCCAGGCCACGACCCGGCGGGAGAACGCGTCGCGGATCGCGGACAGCCACAGCGGGCCCTCCTCGGTCGCGATCATGGTCAGGTCGGTGACCCGCAGCCGGTTCGGCCCGTTCGCGGTGAAGTCGCGTCTGACCAGGTTCAGTGCCTGGTGGGTCGCCCTCGGGAGCTCTGGAACGACGACTGGCCGGAGTGGGAGTCTCTCGACTACGTCGCCATGGAGGCGTACGGACTACTCACCCGCGCGGATGACGACTGCGGCGACGCATTCCATGAAGCCGTCGAAGCCGAGCAGGGCGCTGTAGGCGGCAATCCAGGGCCGCGCGGCGAGCAGTGGGACGTGCGATGCGAAGACGAGGCGATGCGCAGACTGCCTAGGCTGAGCGCGATGTTTCCCCTCCGGCCACTGGCTCGGTAGGCGTGAAAGCTCAAGGGATCAGGCCGAGGCTTCGGGGGTGTCGACAGACAGGCGATGCCACGCGTGGCCGCAACCGTCGGAGCAGAAGCGCACTCGTCGGCGTTCGTCGGCGACGGCCAGCACCGCGATCAGTAGCCGGAATGACTTGAGGCGCTCGTCGTGCGGGGTGAGACTGGCGATCTTCCCGAGTTGCTGGTCGATCCGCCCTCGTGCGATCAGAACTGCCGGTGTGTGCGTGGCGCGAAGTCCGGCGCGTCGGATACTTTCCGGGCCGTCCTCGGCGGTGGCGCGGGCCTGAATGCAGAAATGTGACAGGAGACGCAGGGTGTTGGACTGCTCTTCAGTGGAGAGGCTCTCGAACCACTCGATGCCCTGTGACATCGGCCGAAGCTCTTGTGCGAGCTCGTTCAGAATGATGTACGGATCAGCCATTCGCACACCCCCGTTGCGCTCAGATCGCCGTTGTCCATGGTGCTGCGATGTGGAAAGCCCCGAACCCGCCCTCACCGCTTCGGATCTGCACGTGGTGATGTGCTGTGCGATGTGCACCTTTACCTGTACGCCATGCTGAGCTGCACTGTTGATGGGGAGTCGAACCCCCGCGTTGCTCTTCACGCGCCAGGAGTGGGCTGGAAGACCGCCAGCCCTCGGTGTGTGCACGCCTCCGAAGCGGCTACCTGCTCCACATCGTCTCCGCCTGCTGGACTACTCAGTCCAGCAGATCCACCTCCCAGTTCGTGCGCTGGATCCGCACATCGACCTCGCGGATCTCCCGCGCGAGGACATCTGCCTGACCGCGCAGTTCCGCGACCGGAAGCGCGGAAAGCATCATCAGCTCGGACCGGAGTTGCCGGCCGTATCCCCGTTCGCTGCTACCCGCCGCCGCGTCCGCCGCCGCGGTGACCATGGAGTGACGCAACCGCAGGACATCCCGGTGTGCGAGGGCATCGGTGAGCGTGCCGTCGGGACCCATCTCCACGGTGGCGTTGGTCCGGTTGATCCGCCGGATCAACGTTTCCAGGGCGCTCAGCACCTCACCGGCCTCAGCCAACAACTGGGCGGCATCCTCGGCGGGTGTCTCCCCCTCCTGGTACCGCGCACTGCTGACGACGCGCGCTCGCAACTGTTCTACGCGGCGCGTCGCCTCCGCACGTTCTGCCAGTGCCTCGGCAAGCTTCACCGTCTCCACTTCCCCCTCCGTGAACTCGCACGAGTATACGAGTGAGAACCAGCTCACATGCACTTGGATTTTGACGCACAGGAGCCCTGACCAGGCACTGGAGCGAGAGCGGGCGGTCGCTCAGGGCGCTACGTAAGAGAATCCGACAGCACGAACGAGAACGAGTGGGAATGCGCGAGTTTCAGAGAGGCAGGGCAACAGGACGGCTGGCTTCGCCGGGACTCCGCCAAGTCGTTCGCCAGAAGCGCTGGCACTCGCCACGTCTACTGAGAACGGACATCAACCAAGAGCACCGGCCGGTGTGCGGCGAGTGGCGTGGCACACTATTGCAAGCACTTGCTTGCAATAGTTAGCACCCGGGTGCACGATCGAGGCATGGCATCGCTCAACGTCGGCAACCTCGGGGAGTACCTGCGCGAGCAGCGGCGCAACGCCCAGCTCTCGTTGCGGCAGCTCGCCGATGCCGCCGGGGTGTCCAATCCGTATCTGAGTCAGATCGAGCGCGGGCTGCGCAAGCCGAGCGCGGAGGTGTTGCAGCAGGTCGCGAAGGCGCTGCGGATCTCCGCCGAGACGCTGTACGTGCGCGCCGGGATCCTGGACGAGCGGGACCGGGACGAGCTGGAGACCAGGGCGGTCATCACGGCCGACCCCTCCATAAACGAGCGGCAGAAGGCCGTACTGCTCCAGATCTACGAGTCCTTCCGCAAGGAGAACGGGTTCGAGGTCCCGGAGGGCCCGCATGCCGCCGACCCAGCCGCGACGGACACCACCACCGACTGAACGCGTCCGGGAGGACCACCACATGTCCATCACCGATGACCTGCGCGAACTGCGCAAGAACCTCAGCGACCCCACGCCCCTCTACTTCGCCGCCGGCACCGCCGACCTCGCCGTGCAGCAGGCCCGCAAGGTGCCCGCGCTGCTGGAGCAGATCGCCGCCGACGCGCCGGGGCGCTTCGAGGGGCTGCGCAACGACCTGAACGACCTGCGCAACACCGACCCCAAGGTCGTCCAGGACAAGGTCGCCGACCAGGCCAAGGAGGCCCAGGCCACCGTCCAGGCGAAGTTCACCGACGTGATCGGCGGGTTCGACACCGATCTGAAGAAGCTCGGGGAGACCGCGCAGGACCTGGCGCTGCGCGGGGTCGGCGTCGCCGCCGAGTACGCGGTGAAGGCCCGCGAGACCTACGAGCGGGTCGCCGAGCACGGCGAGCAGACCGTACGGACCTGGCGCGGCGAGGCCGCGGAGGAGATCACCGAGATCGCGGTCGCCGTCGAGCCCGAGCCGGTCGCCCGGCCGAAGGCGCAGCCGCGGACCCAGCAGGCCAGGGCCACCGCGCCGAAGGCCGACGCGAAGGCGGACGCGAGGGTCGACGCGAAGGCCGCGCCGAAGACCGCGACCAAGGCGGAGCCGAAGGCCGAGGCCAAGGTCCAGGCCAAGGTCCAGACGGAGCCCAAGGCCGCGCCCAAGCCGGCAGCGCGGAAGACCACCCCGGCGCCGCGCCGGGCGCCCGCCGCGCGCAAGCCCGCGGCGCCGAAGAAGACCACCCCGCCCGCGAAGGAGAAGTAGGAGCGCGGAGCGACAGGGGTGTAGTCAGGGGTGTAGTCAAGAGCGGGCCGGGCACCTTTGAGGCGTCCGGTTCGTTCTCCGTTCGCGCCAGGTAACGTTGCTGGCGAGGGCGCTCCCATCCACAGACCTAGGCGGTGCCACCAGCATGTTGCGCGAAAGCTTTGAGACCTCTCTTTCGTATTTCCTCTTCCTGCTCTTCACGGGTACGTCGGTGGTCGCGCTCATCATGGCCGCCCTGGCCCGCGAGGACGCCTACCGGGCGGCCGACAAGAAGACCAAGCCCTTCTGGCTGATCATCCTGGGCGTCACCGTCCTGGTGAACCTGCTGATTCCGATCCTCTTCCTGTCGATCATCGGCCTGATCGCCACGATCGTCTTCTTCGTGGACGTGCGCCCGGCGCTGCGGCAGGTCACGGGCGGCGGCAAGCGCCGCGGCGGCTCCAGCAGCGACGGTCCGTACGGGCCGTACAACGGCGGTAGGTAGCGGCCACCGGCGCCCCGCGGGCCCCGCTCACCGCCCGGAGCCCGCTCGGGCCCTGCCCGCTGCACGCAGGCTCGCCCGGAGCCCGCTCGGGCGCCCTGCTCGGACAGCCCCTCAGCCCCTGCTCAGCAGCAGGACGGCCATGTCGTCGGTCAGCTCGCCGCCGTTCAGCTTGCGCACCCGGGCCACCGCCGACTCCAGCAGCGCCTCGCCCTCCAGCCCGGCGGAGAGCTGTCGCGTGATCATCCGTTGCAGCCCCTCCTGGCCGAGCCGCTGCTTCTCGCCCGGTCCCGTACGGCCTTCGATCAGCCCGTCCGTGTACATCATCAGGGACCACGCACCGCCCAGCTCGACCTGACGGCGCGGCCAGCGGGCCCGCGGCAGCAGCCCGAGCGCCGGGCTCCCGCTCTGGTACGGCAGGAGCTGCGTCGCCTGGCTGCCACGGATGAGCAACGGCGCCGGGTGACCCGCCAGGCACACCCCGGCGCGGCGCCCGTCCGGCGCGATGTCGACCGTGCAGAGCGTCGCGAAGATCTCCTCGCTCTCCCGTTCGTGCTCCAGGACCCGCTGGAGCGTGGCGAGCAGCTCGTCACCGCAGAGCCCGGCGAAGGTCAGGGCCCGCCAGGCGATCCGCAGCTCCACTCCGAGTGCGGCCTCGTCCGGGCCGTGGCCGCAGACGTCGCCGATCATCGCGTGGACCGTGCCGTCGGGGGTGCGGACGGTGTCGTAGAAGTCGCCGCCGAGCAGCGCGCGGGAGCGGCCGGGGCGGTAGCGCGCGGCGAAGCGCAGGTCCGCCCCCTCCAGGAGGGGGGTGGGCAGCAGTCCGCGCTCCAGCCGGGAGTTCTCCTCGGCCCGCAGCCGGGACTCGGCGAGCTTCATCTGCGCGGTGTCGGCGCGCTTGCGCTCCACGGCGTAGCGCACCGTACGGCTCAGCAGCCGTCCGTCGAGCTCGTCCCGGAAGAGGTGGTCCTGTGCCCCCAGCCGTACGGCCTCGGCGGCGCGGGGCGCGTCGGTGGAGGTGGTCAGTGCGAGGACGGCCTGCCGGGTGGCGATCCGCAGGACGTGCCGGAGGGTGTCGAGCCCGTCGTCCCCGCCCTGGACGCCGGGTCCCGATCCGGGTCCCGAGCCGGAACCCGTGGCGAGCGCGAGGTCGAGCAGGACGCAGTGCACGTCGTCGGTGAGGAGGCGCTCGGCCTCGGTGAGGTTGCGGGCGGTGCGGATGCGCACGCGCGTGGCGGTGCCGCCCGCGGACTCGGTCAGCTCGGGGACGGTGAAGGTGCCCGTGGGGTCGTCCTCGATCACGAGGAGCGTGAGGTCTCCGTCGGAGAGCCCGCTGCTGGCGGGCGCGTCCGGCGTGCCGCCGGCGGACGCCGCGGCGGCGCTGTCCTCCGAGACGGAGGCGTTCCTCTGTCGCGGTACGGGTACGGGCATGGGTCGGTTTCCTTTCCCTCCCCCGAGGGCGTGACGGGAGGCGCCGATCGACGACCTGCCAGACCGGGACCATAGCGGTAGCCGTGGCGGGAGCGGAATGGCAATCGGGGCGCAGTGGGGCCCATTGGCCCGGTACGGGACGGCAGTTGGCGGTCCGGTCATGACGAACATCACGCCGTCGCCACGGAGGGTGATCCACCGCCACGCCCCGCCATGTGCACCGCCCGCGCGACCCCGTGCGACACCGTGCCGAAACACGCGCCGCCCCAGCGCCCGGCCGGCGGACGCCGCTGCGCCCCTGGCCGCTCAGGGGCGCCCGCGGGCCTCCCGCCGCAGGTCGGCCCCGCCGCGGGTCGGCAGCTCGGGCCCGAGGTCGTGTCCGCAATGCCCCGCGCGCGTTCCTGCGTCTCTGGACGTAGCTGCCGTTTCCCTTGGGGAGCGTTGGTCTCCACTGGCCGGTGGTGGGCCTGTCGCGCAGTTCCTCCCCCTACGCCCAGGGGCGTGGGGGACCCCCACCTGTGCCCTGCGGGCCTGGGGGGACCCCGAGCGCCCCAAACACCTCCATCTCCAGCCCGCAGGCGAATGACGGGGGCAGCGAAACAGGTGGCGCTGGGGGTCCCCCCAGGCCCTCTGGGGCCGAGGGGGCGGAACTGCGCGAACAGCCACAGACGGGCTGCAGACGCCATGACCGCACACGCACCATGGCGCAAGCGCGCCAGCCAAGGCGCGGCACTGTCGCACGGGGCCGCCCCGGGCCCGGGCGTCAGTCGCTGTCGCGGCCGTCAGCCGCCCGGGCGGACCACGCCGAGGATCTTGTTCGCGCCCGCGCCGGTGATCGTCACCGTGCGGCCGGGGCGGGGGGAGTGCACTATCGCGCCGTCGCCGATGTACATCCCCACGTGGCTCGCGTCCGCGTGGTAAATGATCAGGTCGCCCGGCTGCATGTCCTCGATGTCCACCTTGGGTAGCTGTCGCCACTGCTCCTGCGAGGTGCGGGGGACGGTGATCCCGGCTGCCTCCCACGCCTTCGACGTCAGCCCCGAGCAGTCGTACGAGCCCGGGCCCTCCGCGCCCCACTCGTATGGCTTGCCCACCTGCGCCGTGGCGAACGCAACCGCCTTCTTGCCCTGCTCGGTGGCGGTGGCGGTGCCCTTGACGCTCTTGAGGGCGCCGGATGCCAGCCAGGAAGCCTGTGCGCGCTGTGCCGCTTCCTGTTCGAGCACGAGGAGCCGCTCCTTCTCCTCCTTCTCCAGCCGGGCCTCGATCTTCTCCGCCGCGGAGATCTTCGCGGCTATCTCCTTGCGGGCCCCGGCCTGCTTGAGGCGGTTCTCCTCCAGCTTGCGCCACTGGGTGCTGGCGTCGCGCGCGTACGAGTCCAGCTCCTGCTGGGTCTGCTCCATCTCCCGCAGCAGGTCCTTCGTCGCCTTCTGGCCCTGCCGGAACCGGCTCGCGCCGTCGAGGAAGAGCTGGGGGTCGCTGGTGAGCAACAGCTGGGCCTCGGGCGGCAGCCCGCCGCCCCGGTACTGCGCGCGGGCGGTGGCGCCGGCCCGCTCCTTGAGGTCCTCGACGCGATCCTGTGCCTTCGCCGCCTCCTGACCGAGCTTGACGATCTCGGTCGACTGGCGCTGCACCTGCTCCTCGGCGAGGTTGTACGCGTCCGTCGCGGAGACCGCCTGGTGATACAGGCCCTCGATCTCCAGCCTTATCTGCTCCAGGGTCTTCTGCGGCTGGGCACCGCCCGGCGGCGCGGGCTCGGCGGGCGCTGCTGGCGCCGCCGGAGCGGCCAGAGCAGCGGGCGCGGCTAGTGCGGCTGGCGCGGCGAAGGCCGTCCCCGGCGCGGCCAGCGCGGTCACGGCGCAGACCAGAGCGATCGCCGCGGCGACACAGTGACGTCGCTTCACGATTCCCCCTCTTCCAGCTCCCCAGAAAACTGATTTACCGTCAGTAACTTCTCATCGCTTCGGCGATGGTGCCACGGTGGACGCCAAAGAGACAGGGTCGTACGGAAGACCGCCCGAGCAGCCACGGGCCGACCGAACCGCCCTCGCGCCGCCCGCGCGCCGCTCCCTGCGCCGCCCCCTGGATCTCGTGCGCCTCCCCGCACCCCCTCGCCCTCCACCCCCAGTGACGAGCGAATCGCACTCCGCGTTCCCGCTCGTACGTACGTTCACTCTTGTGGGGGGCACGCCGGAGCCGCCGAGGGCGCGCCGGGCCTCACTCGGATCCCTCGGACCCCGCGCCGAGCCTCAGTCGGACCCGTTGGGCGCGAGCGCCGCCCACGCCACCGTGATCTCGCCCTGCCGCCAGCGCCGCCGGTCGTCCACCACCGGCCAGTCCCGCGCCAACTCCCGCACCGTCGTGATCCAGCGCTGTCGGGCGCCCAGCGACGCGTACGGCGCGGCCGACGCCCACGCGCGGTCGAAGTCCCGCAGGAAGCGGTGCACCGGCTCGCCGGGCACATTGCGGTGGATGAGCGCCTTCGGAAGGCGTTCCGCCAGGTCGGATGGCCGGTCCAGGGAGCCGAGCCGGGTCGCGAAGGTGACCGTCCGCGGTCCCGAGGGCCCGAGCGCGACCCAGACGTGCCGCCGCCCGATCTCGTCGCACGTCCCCTCGACCAGCAGCCCGTCCGGCGCGAGCCGTCCGCACAGCCGCGCCCACACGGCCGCGACCTCGTCCTCCTCGTACTGGCGCAGCACGTTCGCGGCCCGGATCAGCATCGGTGCCGTGTCCACGGGCACCTCGAAGCCGCCGTGCCGGAAGGTCAGCCCGTCCTCTTCGTACGGCCCGGCCGCCGCGACCCGCGCCGGGTCGATCTCGATGCCGACGACCTCGCAGCGCGCGTCGGCGCCGGCGCGCAGCCGCCGCAGCAGTTCGACGGCGGTCCAGGGGGCGGCGCCGTATCCGAGGTCCACGGCCAGCGGGCGCGCGGCGGCGCGCAGCGCGCGCCCGTGGACGGCCGCGATCCAGCGGTCCATCCGGCGCAGCCGGTTCGGATTCGTCGTCCCGCGGGTGGCGGTGCCGACGGGACGGGAGCTCATGCATCGAGGGTAAGCGCGCCCGGCGCCGCCCCCGCCGTCTGCCGGGGCCTCGCCTGCCGCCGCCCCCCTCGCATGTCGGAGTCCCCGCCTGCCGCCGCCCCCGCGAAGGGTTCCGCGAAAAGGACCCGCGCCGCCCCCGGCGCGCCCGCGCCCCGCGCCCCAGGGGTACCCGACCGTGCCCACCCGGTCACGATTTGGCAAAGTGGCGTGCGAAGGGAAATGGAGGGGCCCGCTCCACTGTTGTGCGGTGGCGGAGGACCGAGCGCGTCCGCCGTTCGCCATGCCCGGAACGAGGAGGGTCTTCGCGTGAGCCAGTACGTCTCCCGCATCTCCACCGGTTTGGCCCCCCGACTCAGACTGCCCGGCACGCACCGCAGACCGCGCCGCGTCGCGATGCTCAGCGTCCACACCTCGCCGCTCCACCAGCCCGGCACGGGCGACGCGGGCGGCATGAACGTCTACATCGTCGAGCTGGCCAAACGGCTCGCGGCGATCAACATCGAGGTCGAGATCTTCACCCGGGCGACCGCCGGTGGCCTGCCCGACTCCGTGGAGCTGGCGCCGGGGGTCCTCGTACGGCACGTGGACGCCGGCCCGTACGAAGGGCTCGCCAAAGAGGACCTGCCCGGCCAGCTCTGCGCGTTCACGCACGGCGTGATGCGGGCGTGGGCCCGCCAGCGCCCCGGCCACTACGACCTCGTCCACTCCCACTACTGGCTCTCCGGCCACGTCGGCTGGCTCGCCGCCGAGCGCTGGCGCGTCCCCCTCGTCCACGCCATGCACACCATGGCCAAGGTCAAGAACGCCGCGCTCGCCGAAGGCGACACGCCCGAGCCGCCCTCGCGGGTCATCGGCGAGACCCAGATCGTGAACGCCGCCGACCGGCTGATCGCGAACACGCCGGAGGAGGCGGGGGAGCTGGTCCGCTTCTACGACGCCGACCCGGACAGGGTCGCAGTCGTCTACCCGGGGGTGAACCTGGACCGGTTCCGCCCGACGACGGCCGTCGTCGACGCCGCGTCCGGCACAGGCGGGACAGCCGGCACGGGCGGGACAGCCGACGGACCCGCGTCCGCCGTCGCCGACGCGATCGCCGCCCGCGACCGCCTCGGCGTCCCCCGCGACGCCTTCGTCCCCCTCTTCGCCGGCCGCATCCAGCCCCTCAAGGCCCCCGACGTCCTCCTGCGCGCCGTGGCGATCCTGCTGGAGCGCGCCCCCGCCCTCCGTTCCCTGCTGTACGTCCCCGTAGTCGGCGGCCCCAGCGGCAGCGGCCTCGCCAAGCCCGAGGGCCTGCAGAAGCTGGCCGCCCGCCTCGGCCTCGCCGACGTCGTCCACTTCCACCCGCCCGTCGGCCAGGACCTGCTCGCCGACTGGTTCCGCGCCGCGTCGGTGCTGGTCATGCCCTCGTACAGCGAGTCCTTCGGCCTCGTCGCGATCGAGGCGCAGGCCACCGGCACCCCGGTGGTGGCCGCGGCCGTCGGCGGACTGCCCGTCGCCGTCCAGGACGGCCGCACCGGCTTCCTCGTCCAGGGCCACGACCCCGTCGACTACGCGGACGGACTCCAACGGCTGCTGGAAGACCCGGCGCTGGCCGCCCGGATGGGCGCTGCGGCGGCCCGGCACGCCCAGTCCTTCGGCTGGGACGCCTCCGCGGCGGCCACGGCGGACGTGTACGCGTCGGCCATGGCCGAACACCGCCGACGGGTACGCTCGCACCATGTCTGACGTACCCGAGCCCGCCCCCGCCGCCGTCATCGAGCAGACGCTGCGCGCCGCCGAGCTGGAGTGGGAGAGCCCGGAGCCCGGCTCGTACGTCGTGACGCTCCCCGGCACCCGCAAGCTCGCCACGACGGTCGCGCTGCGCGTCGGCGAGCACTCCCTGTCCGTGAACGCTTTCGTGATCCGCCACCCCGACGAGAACGACGCCGCCGTGCACCGCTGGCTGCTGGAGCGGAACCTGAAGCTGTACGGGGTGAGTTACGCGATCGACCCGCTCGGCGACATCTATCTCACCGGCCGGCTGCCGCTCGCCGTGATCACGCCGGAGGAGCTGGACCGGCTGCTGGGGTCGGTCCTTGAGGCGTCGGACGGGGCGTTCAACACCCTGCTGGAGCTCGGCTTCGCCAGTGCGATCCGCAAGGAGTACGAGTGGCGGGTGTCGCGCGGTGAGTCCACGCGGAATCTCGATGCGTTCACCCATCTGACCAAACGCCCCTGACGTCTGACCGTACGTCCCTGACGACGCAGACCCCTTCCCGCGCCCGCCGCTGTCGTGGCATGCTCACGGCTGACGTCAACATGAACTGCGTTCACATCCGTGGAAAGACGGAAGGGCGGGCGGGCTCATGGACACCACCCCCGGCAACGGCCCCGACAGGGGCATCAGCAACGGCATCGGTAGACGTACGGTCCTCGGCGCGGCGACGGCCGTAGCGGCTGCGGCGGTGACGGGCGCCGGGCCGGCAGCCCCGGCCGCCGCGCACGCGCACCGGGAGTCCCCCTTGTGGCGGGAGTTCCGGCGCAACCCCTACGACCACCCCCAGATCCCGTACGTCGGACGCGCCGGCAGCCGCAGCCGCCGCCGCGTCCCCGCCCGCCGCATCAACGTCCTCGACCTCGGCGCCCGCCCCGACGGCTCCGCCGACGCGGCCCCGGCCATCAACCGCGCCGTCGCCGACCTCGGCCGCCGCGGCGGCGGCACGGTCCACCTCCCGCCCGGCACGTACCGCATCGACGACGTCATCCGCATCGGCCACGACAAGGTCGTCCTCAAGGGCGCCGGCAGCACCCGCACCACGCTGCACGCCACCCGTCACCTCACCGAGATCATCGGCCCGTACGGCAGCCGGTACGGCGGCGACAAGTCGTCCTGGTCCTGGGCCGGCGGGCTCATCTGGCTCTGCCCCGAGGCCCGTTGGACGAGCCTGACCGACGCCATCAAGAAGAAGGACTGGCCCTTCGAAGGCTGGACGGGCAACAAGCGCGACGAGTGGCGCACCCTGGCCAGACTGCGCCCCGCCCGCCGCGGCGACTGGACCGTCACCGCGGACGCGGACGCGGACGCGGACGCTGGCGCGGACCACGCCCGCGACCTGCGCCCCGGCCGGCTCGTCCTGCTGCGCATCGCCGACGACGCCGACCACACCCTGCTTGAACACATGGCGGGCGGCGGCCCGGGCCCCGAGGCGTACCACTGGGCCGACAAGACCAAGTTGACCAGCTACGTCCCGTACGAATGGCCGGTGCGCATCACCAGCGTCCGCCGCGCCGGCCGACTCGCCCGCCTCACCCTGGAACGCCCGCTTCCGCTGGACCTGCGCCCCGAGTGGGACCCCCGCCTCGTCACCCCCGTCACCCCGCTCACGGACAGCGGCGTCGAGGGCCTGACCCTGGAGGCCGTGCAGACCCCGCAGGCCCCGCACCTGCTCGACAAGGGCTTCAACGGCGTCACCTTCCAGTGCGCGTACGACTGTTGGGCCGACGACGTCGCCGTCCGCCACGTCGACAACGGCTTCGGCCTGGTCGCCGCCTCCGCCTGCACCCTCAGCCGCACCCGCGTCGAGGGCCGCGGCTCCCACCACCCGTACTTCTGCCGCGAAGGCGCCCACGACAACCTGGTCGAGGACTTCACGATCGCGGACCGCACGGTCCCCGCCCCGCCCGGCACCCAACTCCACGGCATCAACGTGGAGGGCCTGTCCAGCTACAACGTCTGGTCCCGCGGCCTGATGGAGATGGGCACCTTCGACACCCACCGCGGCATGCCCTTCGCCAACGTCCGCACCGAGATCACCGTCACCAACAACGGCCGCCACGGCGGCGACGCGAGCGCCGGCCCCCTCTACGGCGCGCGCTTCACCCACTGGAACGTCACCGTCACCAACGAACGCGCGGGCCTCATCAAACTCGACGCCATCGCCCCCTACAGCGCGACGGTCGCGATCTCCCGCGTCCGCGAGTTCGACCAGATCGACGTCCCGGACTTCGCCGCCCCCCTCCACACCCGCCTGGAGGCGTACGGCACCCCCACCGCGATCCACCCCCGCAACCTCCACCAGGCCCAACGGGCCTTGTGACCCCTCCCCTTCTCCGGGCGGACCTTGAGCCCCCGGAGAGGGGGAGCGTTGTCCACGGCCGGCTGTCAGTGGTGTGCCCTAGGGTCGAACCATGACTGCGAGCACTGAAGGGGCCGACGTGATCGAGCCGGGGGAGGTCCGTACGCGCGCGGAGATCCGCCCCGTCCTCGGGGGAAACCCGCAGGGTGGCATCTGCCCCTCCGGCGCCCACGTGTCGCTGTACTCGGACCCGGACGTCGGCGAGCAGCACGGTTACTACGACGGCTGGCTGGCCGAAGAGGACGAGCAGGGCCCGATCTTCGAGTACACGGGCGCCGGGAAGAGCGGCGACCAGACTTTCGACGGTCAGGTCGGAGCGGGAAACCGCGCCGTCCTTCACCACATGCAGCAGAAGAGGATGCTGCACCTCTTCACCTGCGTGGGCAAGGTGCCCAAGAGCAAGACCAAGTTGCACCGTTATTTGGGCGCCTTCGTCGTCGACCCCGTCGAGCCTTACGTGTGGCGGAGGGGCCACGGCGAGGATGGCCGGGAGCGAAACGCCATCGTGTTCCGGCTGCGCCCTGCAGAGGACCATCTGGCGCCGGCCGCACGGGACATGATCCCCCCGGCCGACGAGACCTCCGCGGAGTTCGTGCCGTTCGTCGCCACGGGCGCCTCCTTCCAGGCGGACCCGGCGACGAGCGGTGCCCTTCCGCTGCCGAAGCAGGGCAGCCGTAAGAAGCGCTCGGCATCGCGGGCGCCGGCTCCCAACGCGGAGACCAGCGGTGCGTTCGTCGACTCCGAGACCTTCCGCACCACGATGAGCCTGCGCGCGGCCACGACCGCGACCGTGGCGATGCGCCGCGAAGCTGAGTTGACGCAGTCGTTCAAGTCGCTCCTGGACGGCGCCGGACATCGGACCGGCGCCTTTCAGATCAAGGTGAAGGGGCTGACCTCGACGCTGCGGACCGATCTGTACGACGCGACGACACACGTCCTGTACGAGGCGAAGGGCTCCAGCACCCGGGAGGACATCCGGATGGCCATCGGACAGCTCCTGGACTACGCCCGCTACGTCACGACGCCGGAGCACGTAGGAGAGCCCCGGTGCGTCATCCTGCTCACCGACGCTCCACCGCCCGACATGTACTCCCTGTTCGACCGGCACCACATTGGGGTGGTGTACCGCTCAGACGACGGTCGATTCGTCGGCGACGCAATACCGGGAGCGGGCGATGAGGGCCTTTCTTCGGTGCCGTCCTAGGGACCGTCAGATGGTCCACCGCCTGGTGGTCTTCCCCAAGGGCGTGGAGCGGGAGTAGGGGATGAGGTCGAGCGGATTCATCCAGGCGTCGGAGAAGTGGATGTTGAGGTGCAGCGCCAAGGAGAGCAGGATGTCCTGCTCGGGCAGCGCGTCGACCTGAAAGAGCGCTGCACCGGCCTGCGGTGACCTGAAGAACGCACGGGTCCGTGCGTCGCCCCACTGGAGGTGCCCCTTGCCGATGACCCACACGCTGTCCGGCCACTCCACGGGATTCCGGGTGCGGCACCAGTCGACGAGATGGTTGCCGAGGGTTTCGAGCTGGAGCCCGTCGAAGCCGACGACCATCCCGGACGTCGGGAAGTAGGGGTGCTTCGTGCCGTACGCCGTGGTGGTGCGCTGGATGGTGCCGGCGATGGGCCGGTACGCGGTCTTCGGCAGCGCGCGCATCCTGCTGATCTTGCCGCAGGCGTCAACGAGCTGCGCCTTGTCGAGCTTGGTCTTCACCTCGACGGTGCCGTACACGCACTCGTTGGGGATGATCCGATAGCCGTTGAGGGTGGTGAAGGGGGGTGTGTGGCGATCTATGAGCACGATGTCGCACTGCGGTGAGACGGCGCCGTTCTCGGCGATGACCTCGACGTTGTGAAGGGCCTCGACATGAGCCGGGAGGTATCCGGCGAGGAACTCCTGAATGAGGACCTCACGGGACGTCCCGGCTTCCCCGTTGTGCTGGAAGTTCTTGGACTGTTCGAAGTCCGCGCGCATCTTCTGCGCCACCGAGCTGAGGATCTTGCCGAGTTTCTGTTGGGCCATCTCGGCATTCTAGGAAGGGACTTGTGCAGCCAAGCCCCCTCCCCACGGGGAACCCGCAGGGAGGGGGCTTGGCCGGTGCTGCTTACTTCTTCTTGCCCTGGTTCTTCACGGCCTCGATCGCCGCCGCCGCCGCAGTCGGGTCGAGGTACTTGCCGCCCGGGGTCACGGGCTTGAAGTCCGCGTCGAGTTCGTACGCCAGCGGGATGCCCGTGGGGATGTTCAGGCCCGCGATGTCCGCGTCCGAGATGCCGTCGAGGTGCTTGACCAGCGCGCGGAGCGAGTTGCCGTGGGCCGCGATCAGGACCGTGCGGCCGGCGAGGAGGTCCGGGACGATGCCGTCGTACCAGTACGGCAGCATCCGGTCGACGACGTCCTTCAGGCACTCGGTGCGCGGGCGCGCCTCGGACGGGATCGTCGCGTAGCGCGGGTCGTCGCTCTGGGAGAACTCCGTGCCGTCCTCAAGCGGCGGCGGGGGGGTGTCGTACGAGCGGCGCCAGAGCATGAACTGCTCCTCGCCGAACTCCGCGAGCGTCTGCGCCTTGTCCTTGCCCTGGAGCGCGCCGTAGTGCCGCTCGTTGAGGCGCCAGGAGCGGTGGACCGGGATCCAGTGGCGGTCCGCGGCCTCCAGGGCGAGCTGGGCGGTGCGGATGGCGCGCTTCTGGAGGGAAGTGTGGAGCACGTCGGGCAGCAGCCCCGCGTCCTTCAACAGCTCACCGCCGCGGACCGCCTCCTTCTCGCCCTTCTCGGTGAGGTTGACGTCCACCCAGCCGGTGAACAGGTTCTTCGCGTTCCACTCGCTCTCGCCGTGGCGGAGGAGGATCAGCTTGTACGGTGCGTCGGCCATGCGTACGAGCGTAATGGACCCCGGGCCGCGGCTCCGCTCCGGGACGTTCCACGGGGGAGACCGGGACGTTTGACGGGAGCCGTCAAATGACTGGTCGCCGAGCCCCGGTCTATGTAACGTGCACATGTATTCAGTGACACTTACACGGGTGGGGGACGGATGTCGGTAGTGGGAGGGCGCGCCGCGGCGGTCAGACGGGCCGTGCGGGCGGGCGTCTCGGGGATGCCCCGGGACTTCTGGTGGCTGTGGACGAGCACGTTGGTGAACCGGCTCGGGGCGTTCGTCTCCACGTTCCTGGTGCTGTACCTGACGAACGAGAAGGGGCACTCCGCCGCGTACGCCGGCCTCGTCGTCTCCCTCTACGGACTCGGCGGCATCGTCTCCTCCCTCGCCGGCGGCGTGATGGCCGACCGGCTCGGCCGCCGGCCCACCCTCCTCATCGCGCAGTCGTCCACCGCGGTCTCCGTCGCCGTGCTCGGCTTCGTGCAGCACCCGGTCGCGATCGCCGCCGTCGCCTGCGTCGTGGGCGCGGCGACCACCGCGTCCAGGCCCGCCGTGCAGGCGATGATGGCGGACATCGTGCCGCCCGAGGACCGCGTCCGCGCCTTCGCCCTCAACTACTGGGCCATCAACCTCGGCTTCGCGATCTCCGCCGTCGCCGCCGGCTTCATCGCCGAGTACAGCTACCTCATCGGCTTCCTGGGCGAGGCCGTGATGACGATGGCCTGCGCGATCCTGATCTTCGTCAAGCTGCCGGAGTCCCGGCCGGAGCGGACGGCCGACGGCGGCGCGGGCGCGGCGGCGGACGCCGAGGTCAGCCTGCGGACGGTGCTGCGCGACGGGCGCTTCATGGGCGTCGTCGGACTGTCGTTCCTGATCGCGCTGGTCTTCATGCAGGGGCACACGGGTGTGCCGCTCGCCATGGGCGCCGACGGGATGTCCCCCGCCGACTTCGGCCTGGTGATGGCCCTGAACGGACTGCTCATCGTCGTCCTCCAGATCCCCATCACGCACCTGATCGAGCACCGCGACCCGCGTCGGCTGCTGGTCGTCTCGTCCCTGCTCGTCGGGTACGGCTTCGGGCTCACCGCCTTCGCCGGCTCGATCGGCTTCTACGCGCTGACCGTCCTCATCTGGACCCTCGCGGAGATCGTGAACGCGCCCACGCAGACGGGTCTGGTGGTGCGGCTGTCGCCGGTGCACGGCCGCGGGCGCTACCAGGGCGTGTTCAGCGTGACCTGGCCCGTCGCCACGCTGATCGCGCCGCTGATGGCCGGCACGATGATCGACCGGCTGGGGGAGCAGTGGCTGTGGGCGACGTGCGCCGTGCTGGGGACCGTCGCGGGGCTGGGGTACTGGCTGCTGATGCGGAACCTGCCGGCGGCCGAGTACGTACGAAGCAAGGACGAGCACGTACGCGGCGAGGACGAGCCCGCACCGGCCCCCGCACCGGCCCCCGCACCGGCCCCCGCACCGGCCCCCGCACCGGCCACCGTAGCGGCCCCCGTACTGGCAGCCCCCGTCCCGGCCGCCGTGGAACCGCAGCCCACCGACGCCGCCGTACAGCAGAAGTCGACGGCCTGACACCCGTACGGCCCGTACCTCGTACCTCGTACCCCGTACCCCGTGCTCAGTACGACGGAGGGCCCGCCGGTCACCTGACCGGCGGGCCCTCCGCGTACGCGCACGCCCGAGGCGCGCGCCTCGCACTCAGCCGCAACCGCCGCCGCACTGGCACGGCGACCCCGACTGGCAGCCGCAGCCGCAGCCCGAGCCGCAGCCGCACGCGCCGAGCAGCGGCAGACGCAGCACCTCGGTGGTCACTTCGACGGATCGTTCCTGCTGGGGTTCCGGAGTGGGGGACTCAGCCATGTGTTCCTCCTCATCGACAGACCTCGTCGGCGAACCGGGGGCATCGGCGGACCCGGGGCCCGCCCGCGCACGACGTGCGCCACGTACCGCCCCTCGGCCAATTCCACGCCCACCGCGGCCGGCGCATCAACAGCGCGTCGAGGCACTCGCACCGGCCGTGTCCGATTCGCGCGCCGGGGCCGGAGCGAACACCGTCCCCCGGGGTCCCGCAGGCCCCTCACACCCCCTTACGCCCCCTCCACCTGCGTCACCGGCTGGATCTCGTCCGCGTGCTCACCCGTCACCAGGTACACCACGCGCTTCGCCACCGACACCGCGTGGTCGGCGAACCGCTCGTAGTAGCGGCCCAGCAGCGTCACGTCGACCGCCGTCTCGATGCCGTGCTTCCACCGGTCGTCCATCAGGTGCTGGAACAGCGTGCGGTGCAGCAGGTCCATCTCGTCGTCGTCCGTCTCCAGCTGCAGCGCCAGGTCGACGTCCTTGGTGATGATCACCTCGCCCGCCTTCGCCATCAGGCGCTGCGCGAGCTGGCCCATCTCCAGGATCGTGGCCTGCAGGTCCCGCGGCACCGGCGACTCGGGGAAGCGCAGCCGGGCCAGCTTCGCCACGTGCTGCGCAAGGTCACCCGAGCGCTCCAGGTCCGCGCTCATCCGCAGCGAGGTCACCACGATCCGCAGATCGGTCGCGACCGGCTGCTGCCGCGCCAGCAGGGCGATGGCCCGCGCCTCCAGGTCGTGCTGGAGGTCGTCGACCTTCTGGTCGGCGGCGATCACGGTCTCGGCCAGCTTCAGATCCGCGTCGAGCATCGCCGTCGTGGCGCGCCCTATCGCCGATCCGACGAGTCTGGCCATGTCGACCAGGCCCTCGCCGATCGAGTCGAGTTCCTCGTGGTACGCGTCCCGCATGGAGTTCCCTCTCTACAGTGAACGGGGTCCGGGTGGGGCTCTCGGACCCCCACGCTCCCACGTTCCGCGGCGAAGGCGTCGTGCCCCGCCATCCCAAATGAACCGACCCCGTCCCCTCGGTGAACTCTGGGCGACGAGTCCCGGCGGAAACGCGATCGACGGGGACCACCGTCCGGACCGTGCCTAATCTGGATGCATGGACGTGAACGCGGCGGTCGCCGCAGCGGCGGCGATCGCCGGTCTGCTGACCGGTGTATTTGCCGTGCTCGCGTTCCGCTGGAGCGAGCGCGAGCAGCGCAGGCCCACCAGGTCCTCGCTGCACACCGACGCCGTGCTGCCGCCCGGAGTGGACACGGTGCTCTCCGTGCTGCGCTCGTCGGCGGTCGTCCTGGACGAGGCCGACGCGGTGGTCAAGGCGAGCTCGGCGGCGTACGCGCTGGGACTGGTACGTGGCGGAAAACTGACGGTGGACGCCATGCTCCAGATGGCCCGCGACACCCGCCGCGACGGCGAGATACGCCAGGTCGAGCTGGACCTGCCGCGCCGGGGCGCCGGACGCGGCGAGGCCCTCGCGGTCTCCGCCCGTGTCGCCCCGCTCGGCTCCCGCCTCGTACTGCTGCTGGTCGAGGACCTGACGGAGGCCCGGCGCATCGAAGCCGTCCGCCGGGACTTCGTCGCCAACGTCAGCCACGAGCTGAAGACCCCCGTCGGCGCGCTCTCGCTGCTCTCCGAAGCGGTCATGGACGCCTCCGACGACCCCGAGGCGGTCTCCCGCTTCGCGGGGCGCATGCAGATCGAGGCGACGCGGCTGAGCAGCCTCGTCCAGGAGCTGATCGACCTCTCGCGCGTGCAGTACGACCACCCCCTCCAGGACCCGGAGCCGGTCCGGGTGGACGAACTGGTCGCCGAGGCCATCGACCGCTCGCGGCAGCCCGCCACCGCCAAGAACATCACCATGGCATCGGGCGGCACCGCGGGGCTCTACATCTGGGGACACCGGGGCCAGCTCGCCGCCGCCCTCGGCAACCTCGTCGAGAACGCCGTCAACTACTCACCGGCCCGCACCAGGGTCGGCATCTCCGCCCGCCGCGTACCCGCGCAGGGCGGCAGCATGATCGAGATCGCCGTCACCGACCAGGGCATCGGCATCTCCGAAAGGGACCGCGAGCGGGTCTTCGAACGCTTCTACCGCGTCGATCCCGCCCGCTCGCGCGCCACCGGGGGCACCGGCCTCGGCCTGGCGATCGTCAAGCACGTGGCCGCCTCGCACGGCGGGGAGGTCACGGTGTGGAGCTCCGAGGGTCAGGGCTCCACCTTCACCCTGCGGCTTCCGGAAGCGGGCGCCACGCGGGACCGATCCCCCACCGGCACGACCGCCGGCTCACCCACCGGCCCGGATCTCGCCGCCGACTTGGACGACGTCGACGACCGGCCCACCCCAACCGATCCGAACACCGAGATCCCAGCCCCGGAGGTCCTTCCGTGACCCGAGTGCTCGTCGTCGAGGATGAGGAATCATTCAGCGACGCCCTGTCCTACATGCTCCGCAAAGAGGGCTTCGAGGTCGCCGTGGCGACCACCGGGCCCGAAGGACTCGACGAGTTCGAGCGCAACGGCGCCGACCTCGTCCTGCTCGACCTGATGCTGCCCGGGCTCCCCGGCACGGAGGTCTGCCGCCAGCTGCGTGGCCGCTCGAACGTCCCCGTCATCATGGTGACCGCGAAGGACAGCGAGATCGACAAGGTCGTGGGCCTGGAGATAGGAGCGGACGACTACGTCACCAAGCCCTTCTCCTCCCGGGAGCTGGTCGCCCGGATCCGCGCGGTGCTGCGCCGCCGCGGGGAGCCGGAGGAGGTCGCACCGGCGGCGTTGGAGGCCGGGCCGGTGCGGATGGACGTCGACCGGCACGTGGTCACCGTCTCCGGCGGCAAGATCGACCTGCCGCTGAAGGAGTTCGACCTCCTGGAGATGCTGTTGCGCAACGCGGGCCGGGTGCTGACCCGGATGCAGCTGATCGACCGCGTCTGGGGCGCCGACTACGTCGGGGACACCAAGACCCTGGACGTGCACGTCAAGCGGCTGCGCGCCAAGATCGAGCCGGACCCGGGCGCCCCGCGCTACCTGGTCACGGTCCGGGGCCTCGGCTACAAGTTCGAGCCGTAAGCCGCGGACGTACGCCGTCCTACGCGGTCGTACGCACGGAACGACGAGGGCGCCCCACCGGATGACCGGTGGGGCGCCCTCGTTCGCGTCGTACGGAGCAGGGGAGGGGCTCAGCCCGCGGGGGTCTCCGAGCCCTGCTCGGACCCGGTGCCGTTCTCGTTGCCGCCCTGGTTGTCGCCCGTGCCGTTCTCGTTCCCGGCCGGGGCGCCGTCCTGCCCGTCGGGCTGGCCCGGCTGGTCCTGAGTCTTCTGCTCGTCCTTCTTCGCCGGGTCCTGGCCCTCGCTGCCCGGCTCGCCGGACGGCTTCGGGGCGGCCGGCGCCGGCGGCTGCCCGCTCGGGCCGAACTTCGCGTACTCGGCGGTCGCCGGCACGACGAACGCCTCCAGCTTCACGTCGCCGGTCTTGCTCAGCTTGAAGACGACGTCCTGGACGCCGCCGATCTTCTTCGTCAGCGCCTCGCCGTTGTCGATGGCCCCGGACGCGTTGCCCTTGCCGCCGATGATGACGGAGCCCAGCGCCGGCACGGTGATCTTGCCCGAGCCGTCGGCGGCGGTGAGCTTCACGGTGCCCGCGCCGTCCGGCAGGGTGATCGAGTCGAGGGTCTGGTCGTCCTGACCCTTGTTGAAGACCGTCGCCGAGACGGCCGCGGGCCCGGACTCCCCGGCCTTCGGCTGGGTGATCACGGTGACGTTCTGGATGCTGATGCTGTCGACGGTCGCCGCCGCGTTGTCCGGCTTGACCCCGAGGGTCTGCGCGTTGTTGCCGGCGCCACACGCGGTGAGCGCGGTGAGCGACAGCGCGACGGCGGTCACGGCGAGGGCACCGCGTCGAAGGCGAGTAGCGCCCCCGGACGGAGTAAGGGGGAGGCTCACGGCGGCGGCATCTCCTTGCACGTACGGATCCGACTGGTGGACGGTCCTGCTCGGTCCTGCACGACCCCGCTGGTGCCGGGCCGGCGACTGAACCGGCGCAATAGCGGCCGGGACCGCGTCAGTTCGCAGTACCGGCCGGGCCAGGTCAGTCGGCCTCAGATTACAGAGCCCTTGCTTCGGGCTCGCACCCGACCCGCCCCTTACGGGCCCTTCGCCCCGTGCGCCGCCCTTCGCGCCGCCGCGCACGCCCCTTCGTGCGCGCCCGCCGTGGAGGTGCCCGCCGTGGAGGTGTTCGCGCCATCGACGTTCGATTCGAAGTGACGTTTCGCGCGGTGTTCACATAAGCGTGATGATCAATGGTGATCAATTCCCCGGAGATGCGCCCCGAGATCCGCATTGATTACCGGGGGCCAAACCGAGCCAATCGAAGATCAATTCCCGATTCTCGACGGACGTCCGTCCGTACGGGTGACCGATGCCCGAACGGAGTACGGGAAGTTCACCGTCAAGAACCAGGCAAATCGGGACGTTCAGCCACCTCGGGGGGCGTCCCGCCTGGTGTGGCGGGTGGGTTTCCGGCCGTCCGTACAGCGGCTCCGACCTGCGAATACCCCGTTCCGCAAGCCGCCCGCAGCACGTTCCCGGCGCTGTTGTCAAGCCCCGAGATATGCCCTGACCTGCGAAAACGCCATTCAGAAGAAGCCGTATCCGTGTTACCCTGGATAGCCACGGAAGGGGTACCTGTCACATGACGTTCAAGGTTGGCGACACCGTGGTCTATCCCCATCACGGGGCCGCGCTGATCGAGGCCATCGAAACTCGCCAGATCAAAGGCGTGGACAAGACCTACTTGGTGCTCAAGGTCGCCCAGGGTGACCTGACGGTTCGCGTGCCGGCGGACAATGCGGAGTTCGTGGGCGTACGCGACGTGGTTGGTCAGGACGGGCTCGACCGGGTCTTCGAGGTGCTCCGCGCACCGTACGCCGAAGAGCCGACGAACTGGTCCCGTCGCTACAAGGCAAATCTCGAAAAGCTCGCCTCCGGCGATGTCATCAAGGTCGCCGAAGTGGTGCGTGACCTGTGGCGTCGTGAGCGCGAGCGCGGACTGTCCGCGGGTGAGAAGCGCATGCTCGCGAAGGCCCGCCAGATCCTGGTGAGCGAACTCGCCCTCGCGGAGAACACCAACGAAGACAAGGCCGAGGCGCTGCTCGACGAAGTCCTCGCGTCCTGACGCGTCCGCGCTGCCCGCTCCGCCGACCTCCCCGATCCGAGACCCCATCCGATCCTGACCGATTTCCGGTCCGGCCCGGCTGACCCCGATCGAACCGGTCTTCACGTCCTTCCGGCTGCTCCGGAAGCTCGTACGGACGTGGACAGCAGGCCGCACACACGACTGCCGCGGTGCCCGTTGACATGATGTGATCCCCTTTTGATCACTGACCTGTTGCCGGGCACTGCGGCATGTTCGTCTACTGTCACAGGGAACGTGCCCCAGTGGTGTGCCGGGCCCGGGCGGCTGGCGCAGACCATCGTCACGGAAGGGTCCGTCAAGGCGTCGCGCCCGGCACGCTCTGGCCATACCCATGTCGGCCGAGGAAACAAACCTGCCGGAGTGCAACCGATGTCAGACGAATCGCTCACGCCCCGCACCGCAGCGGTGATCCCGGCCGCCGGCCGGGGCGTGCGGCTCGGTCCCGGCGCCCCCAAGGCGCTGCGTACGCTCAGCGGCACGCCCATGCTCGTGCACGCCGTACGGGCCATGGCGGCGTCCAACGCCGTCTCCCTCGTCGTGGTCGTGGCCCCGCCCGACGACGCCCAGGGCGTGAAGACGCTCCTGGCCGACCTCGCGCTGCCGGAGCGCACCGAGGTCGCGGTCGTCCCCGGCGGGGAGACGCGCCAGGAGTCCGTGCGCCTCGGGCTCGCGGCCGTGCCCGAGGACGTCACCGTCGTACTCGTTCACGACGCCGCCCGCCCGCTGGTGCCGGTCGACACGGTGGACGCCGTGATCGAGGCCGTACGGGACGGGGCGCCCGCCGTCGTCCCGGCGCTGCCGCTCGCGGACACCGTCAAGGAGGTCGAGCCGCGGGAGAAGGGCGAGCCGGAGCCGGTCGTCGCCACCCCCGAGCGGGCCCGGCTGCGCGCCGTGCAGACCCCGCAGGGCTTCGACCGCGCCACCCTGCTGCGCGCGCACACCGCCGTCGCCGCCGAAGGCGAGGGCGCCACCGACTGCGCCGGCATGGTCGAACGGCTCGGCGAGCCGGTCGTGGTCGTGCCCGGCCACGAGGAGGCGTTCAAGGTGACCCGTCCCCTCGACCTCGTACTCGCCGAGGCCGTGCTCGCCCGCAGGAGGGCCAACGATGGCTTCTGACCCGACCCCGACCCCGATCGTGACCCCGACCCCGCCCGCGTCACCGCTGCTGCCCCTGGTCGGCATCGGCACGGACGTCCACGCCTTCGAGCCCGGCCGCGAGCTGTGGTGCGCCGGACTGCTGTGGGAGGGCGAGAGCGCCGGGCTCGCCGGGCACTCCGACGGCGACGTGGCCGCCCACGCCGCCTGCGACGCCCTCTTCTCCGCCGCCGGAGTCGGCGACCTCGGCGCCCACTTCGGCACCGACCGCCCCGAGTGGTCCGGGGCCTCCGGCGTCACGCTGCTGACCGAGGCGGCCCGGATCGTGCGCGCCGAGGGCTTCGCCATCGGCAACGTCGCGATCCAAGTCATCGGCGTCCGCCCGAAGATCGGCAAGCGGCGGTCGGAGGCGCAGAAGGCGCTCGGCGCGGCGGTCGGCGCGCCGGTGTCCGTCTCGGGCACGACGACGGACGGGCTCGGACTGACGGGCCGTGCCGAAGGGCTGGCGGCGATCGCGACCGCGGTGGTGTTTCGCACCGGAGCGTGAGCGCCGGGCGGACCGGCCGACGGACGCGAGGCTGACGGGTGTTCACGCAGCGGCAATGGACGGACAGAAATATCCCGCGGTGTGGCGTGGTTCACGTGGCGGGTACGGGTAACCGACGTACCCCCATTCACTTCCCATCGTGACCAGGAAGGCATCCCCCATGTCGGCTCAGTCTGCTCAGCTCTCGGAGAAGCTCAAGGAACTGCTCGACGGCCCCGTGTTCGTGAACATCGCCACCATCCAGCCCGACGGCAGCCCCCAGGTGTCACCGGTGTGGGTGAAGCGGGACGGCGACGACCTGCTGGTCTCGACGACGGTCGGCCGCCAGAAGGAGAAGAACCTCCGCCGCGACCCCCGGATCACGGTCGTCGTCCAGCCCTTCGACGCCCCCTACACGTACGCCGAGATCCGCGGCAGCGTCGAGCTGACCACCGAGGGCGGCCAGGAGCTCATCGACGAGCTGGCGGTGAAGTACACCGGCAAGACCTACGCGGACTTCAACCCGTCGTCCGCCGACGACGCGCCCCGGGTGGTCGTCCGCATCACCCCGCGCAAGGTGGTCGGCTCGATCTGACCCTCCGCGCCCCGGCGTCCGCCCCCGCCCGGGACGGAGGCCGGGGCGCCACCCGGCGATAGGCGTCCGTAACCGGTCGGGGCGCCGTGCACCGCCGTGCGCCCACTACCCTGGGGGGGTGACTATTCGCCTGTACGACACCAGCGCCCGGCAGATCCGTGACTTCACCCCGCTCACGCCGGGCTGCGTCTCGATCTACCTCTGTGGTGCGACCGTGCAGGCCGCCCCGCACATCGGACACATCAGGTCCGGCCTGAACTTCGACATCATGCGCCGCTGGTTCGCCTACCGCGGCTACGACGTCACTTTCGTCCGCAACGTGACCGACATCGACGACAAGATCATCCGGAAGTCGGCGGACCAGGGCCGCCCCTGGTGGTCCATCGGCTACGAGAACGAGCGCGCGTTCAACGCGGGCTACGACGCACTCGGCTGCCTGCCCCCCACCTACGAACCCCGCGCCACGGGCCACGTGCCCGAGATGATCGAGATGATGCGCGGTCTGATCGAGCGCGGCCACGCGTACGCCGCCGAGGGGAACGTCTACTTCGACGTGCGTTCCTACCCGGACTACCTCAGCCTCTCCCACCAGGACATCGACGAGCTGCGCCAGCCGTCGGGCGAGGGCGAGACCGGCAAGCGCGACCCGCGCGACTTCGCGCTGTGGAAGGCCACCAAGCCCGGCGAGCCCGACTGGGACACCCCGTGGGGCCGCGGTCGCCCCGGCTGGCACCTGGAGTGCTCCGCCATGGCGCACAAGTACCTGGGCGAGGTCTTCGACATCCACGGCGGCGGGATCGACCTGATCTTCCCGCACCACGAGAACGAGATCGCCCAGGCCAAGGCGTACGGCGACGAGTTCGCCCGCTACTGGGTGCACAACGCCTGGGTCACCCTGGCCGGCGAGAAGATGTCCAAGTCCCTCGGGAACTCGGTCCTCGTCTCCGAGATGGTGCAGCGCTGGAAGCCCATCGTGCTGCGCTACTACCTGGGCACCCCGCACTACCGCTCCATGATCGAGTACAGCGAGGCCGCGCTGGACGAGGCGTCCGCCGCCTTCGGCCGGATCACCGGCTTCCTGACCCGGGTGTGCGAGAAGGCGGGCACCGCCATCGAGCCCGCGCCCGAGGTCCCGCCGGCCTTCGCCGAGGCCATGGACGACGACCTGGGCGTCCCGCAGGCCCTCAGCGTCATCCACACCACCGTCCGCCAGGGCAATTCGGCGCTCGCCGCGGACGACAAGGAGACCGCGATCGCCCGCGCCGCCGAGGTGCGCGCGATGCTCGGCGTCCTCGGGCTCGACCCGCTGGACGCGCAGTGGGCCGGGGAGGCCGAGGACAGCGAGGACCTGCACGGCGCGGTCGACACCCTGGTGCGGATGGTGCTCCAGCAGCGGGAGGCGGCCCGCGCCCGCAAGGACTGGGCCACCGCGGACGGGATCCGCGACCAGCTCCAGCAGTCCGGCCTGGTCATCGAGGACGGCCCGGACGGGCCCCGGTGGACGCTCGGCCAGCGCTGAGTCGTCGCAGGTGAGGTGCCGCTCGCAGGCGCGAGCGGCACACTTGCGTACGTACGCTTGACAGAGACCGTAGACAGTTTTTTTAGCAGCAGCAGAAGAAGCAGGAAGCAGACAGCCATGGCCGGGAACAGCCAGCGCAGGAACCGCCGCACGTCCAACAAGAAGGGCGCGCAGGTCGGCAGCGGTGGCAAGCGTCGCCGCGGCCTGGAGGGCAAGGGCCCCACTCCGCCCGCCTCCGCCCGAAAGGGCCACGTCAAGAACCGCGTCGCCAATGCCAAGGCCAAGCAGCAGTCCGGCCAGCGCAGGCCGGTCGCCCGGCGCGGCGGCAAGGGCACGTCCGAGATGGTCGTGGGCCGCAACCCGGTCTTCGAGGCGCTGCGCGACGGAGTGCCCGCGGCCACGCTGTACGTCCAGCAGTTCATCGACAACGACGAGCGGGTCCGCGAGGCCATCCACCTGGCCACCGCCCGGGGCAACCTCCACATCATGGAGGCCCCGCGCCCCGAGCTGGACCGGATGACGAACGGGCTGAACCACCAGGGGCTGGTGCTCCAGGTCCCGCCGTACGAGTACGCGCACCCCGAGGACCTGGCCGCAGCCGCCTTCGACGACGGCGAGGACCCGCTGATCGTCGCGCTCGACGGGGTCACCGACCCGCGCAACCTCGGCGCCGTCGTCCGTTCGGTCTCCGCCTTCGGCGGCCACGGCGTGGTCGTGCCGGAGCGCCGGGCCGCGGGCATGACCGCCGGCGCCTGGAAGACCTCGGCGGGCACCGCGGCCCGCACCCCGGTCGCCCGGGCCACCAACCTCACCCGCGCCCTGGAGTCGTACCAGAAGGCCGGGCTGACGGTCGTCGGGCTCGCGGCCGACGGCGAGCACGACGTCAGCGAGCTCGACGCGCTCGAAGGCCCGGTGGTCATCGTCATCGGCAGCGAGGGCAAGGGGCTGTCCCGGCTGGTCGGCGAGACGTGCGACTTCCTCGTGCGGATCCCGATGCCGGGCGGCGCGGAGTCGCTGAACGCGGGCGTCGCGGCCGGCGTCGTGCTGTACGAGGCGGCCAAGCGCCGCGCCTGACCGGAGCGGAGTCGCCCAGGACCGCGCTTGACCGGAGCGGTCCAAGGCCGCGCTTGAGCGGAGTGGTCCAGGACCGCGTCTGACCGGGGCGGTCCGACAAAGGCCGCCAGCCGGCCGTTCCTGATCGGGTGATGCTGCGACACGCCCGGCGCGGCGCGCTTGCGCCGGGCGTCGCAGACCGTCCACGACGCTCTCACCTGGGCTTGACGGGCCTCGGACACATAAGGGGCGTCAGGGCAGTGTCCTAACGCGATGTCACTCGGTTAGATGAGTGTGGACACCAGAAAGCCCGGGCCCGGGTTCGACGATCAGCCTGCACTGAGCATGGTGAAGGTGCACTCCGACCCCGCGCAGGTCATCGTGAACCACGCCAGCTTCCGGGTGCAGCTCGCCCCGAGCACCCGCCCCCGACCCCGCCCCGCGCGCCCCGCGCCGGGCGCCGCCCGCGGCCCCGCCGCCCGGCGGCGCACCCCCGTGGTGTGGAGCGGCCGGTCGGCGCCCGGTGACACCGCCGCCTCCGGGCTGCTGCAGGCCGTGCGCGACACCGCCGCCGCCACGACGGCCCTGCCCGCAGCCGCGGCCACCGCGACCGCGACGGTCGAGCGCGGCGGGTACCACGGCGACGGCCACGCCGGTACGACGACCCAGGTCATCCCGCGCGTCGAGGCCGACGTCGACACCGCGCCCACCCCGCTGCTGCCCCCGATGCGCCAGGCCGTCGGCGCGTACGACGCCCGTCCCCCGTACCACGGGGACGACGACGCGGACGACGCGTACGGGCCGGACACGGAAGAGCTGGACGAGACGGTCACCGCCGGCCGCCCCCAGCGCCACGGCAACGACGCGGTCCGGCACGCGTACTATCCGGGCCGTCGGATGCACCTCGGCGTGGTGCTGCTGCCGCTGCGGGTCTTCCTCGGCTTCATCTCCATCTACGCCGGCATGGGCAAGCTCTGCGACCCCGTGTACTTCGACGGCGGCGAGCGCGGCTCGATGGTGAAGTGGCTCAACTCCCTGCACCCCTGGGCGCTGGCCGAGCCGCTGCGGGACTTCGCGCTCTCCCACCCCGTCGGCGCGGGGCTGACCGTCGCGTTCCTCCAGGTCGTCGTCGGCGTGTTGACGGTCCTGGGCCTGTGGCAGCGGATCGCCGCCGGCGTCGGGGTGCTGCTGTCGGCGGCGCTGCTGCTCACGGTGAGCTGGAAGACCGTGCCCGCGTACGACGCCCCGGACATCATCTACCTGGCCGCCTGGTCCCCACTGATCATCGCCGGTGCGCCGGTGTACTCGATCGACGGCCACCTGGCGAGCGAGGCGTGGCGCCGGCTCGGGCCGCGTTCGGAGCTGTGGGAGCTGCGCCGGCGCGTGCTGCGGCGCGGCGGTCTGGTGGCGGCCGTGGTCGTCGGGCTGACGCTGCTGATCGGCTCGGTGCTCGGCGGGGCGGTGCGCTCCACCGAGATGGTCACCGTCCCGGGCCCGAACCAGGACCCGACGAACCACCTGCCGGGCTCGCCGCTGCCGCAGGACCGGCCGTCCGGCGGGCGCACCTCCGCGGGGCCGACCGGCGGGAGCGAGAAGCCCTCGCCGTCCGCGAGCCGCAGCGAGGAGCCGAAGGAGAAGGCGTCCCCGACGGCGGGGACGAGCAGCCCGGCGCGGGAGTCGGGGCAGACGGCGCAGCAGCCGAGCCAGACGCAGGGCACGACGGGCCGTCAGGAGGCGCCGCGCTCGGCGCCCGAGGCGCCGCCGGCGGCCTCGTCGGGCCCGTCGTCCGCGGGCGGCGGAAGCGGGGGTTCGAGCAGCGGCGGCTCGTCCGGCGGAAGTTCGGACGGCGGGTCGTCCGGCGGCGGGTCCACGGGCGGCGGCGGCAGCTCGGGCGGTGGCAAGGTCATCGGCGGACTGCTGGGCTGAGTCCGTTCGTTCGTCCGTTCGTTCAAGTACGCCTCCGGGGCGCTCACTTCGACGTGAGCGCCCCGGAGGCGTATGTGTGCCGGATGCTCGACGGAGCGTCAGGAGCCCTGGCCGGCGAGCTCCTTCGCCGCCTCGGTGAGGTCCTTCGCCGTGTCGATGGCGCGCCAGTACGCGCCCTGTGGCAGCGGGAAGCCCGCCAGCCGGCGCTCTCGGGCCAGCCCGGGGAAGGTGGTGCGCTCGTGGTCGCCGACGGTCGGCAGCAGCTCGCTGAAGGCTGCGGAGAAGACGTACACGCCCGCGTTGATGAGGAACGGCGACGGCGGGGCTTCGATGAAGTCCGTGATGTGCCCGAAGGCGTCCGTCTCGACGGCGCCCCAGGGGATCCGGGGGCGGGCGAGGGCGAGGGTCGCGGTGGCGTCGCGCTCGGTGTGGAACGCGGCCATGTCGCGCAGCGAGAACCGGGTCCAGATGTCGCCGTTGGTGGCGTACCAGGGCTGGTCCGGGTGGGGCAGATGGGCGGCTGCGTACTTGAGTCCGCCGCCGCGGCCGAGCGGTTCGGTCTCGATGACGGTGGTGACCTTGACCGGCAGGTCGGCCGAGTCCAGCCACTTCTGGAGGACTTCGGCGAGGTGGCCGCAGGAGACGACGACGTCGGTGACTCCCTCGGCGGCCAGCCAGGACAGCTGATGGCCGATGATCGGGGTCCCGGTTCCGGGGATCTCGACCATCGGCTTCGGGCGGTCGTCGGTGTACGGGCGCAGCCGCGACCCCTGGCCGCCCGCCAGGATCACGGCCTGGGTCGGATACGTGGGCATATGCATGCCCAGAACGATATGCGGCGCACCGCGTGGCGGAAGGGGGTGGGCGGCACGGCGTTCCGAAGCCGAGCGTCAGCTGCCCTGCGTCTGCTGGACGACGCCGGAGGCGAAGGAGGTGTCGCAGACCGGCTTGGAGTACGTCTGGGCGCGGGTGGGCCCGAGGCGGTCGACGGCGGCGCGGCCGAGGGCGCGGGCGATCGACATGCAGTGCCGGGCGAGGGAGGGCCGTGCCTCGACCTCGCGCTGGAGCCGGGTGAGGGCGACGCCCGGGTCCTTCTCCTGGAGTTCGGCGAGGAGCTTGTCGCGCAGTACGTCCTGCGCGGGCCGCGGCTCGGCGCGCACGGAGACGTTCTGGGAGGACGCGGTGAGCATCTGGGAGTCACCGGGCTGCCCGGCCCAGGGGACGCTGGTGACCGCGAGGGTTCCGGAGAGCACCAGGACGACGGGCAGGACGAGGGCGAGGGAGCGGCCGATGCGGCGTGCTGAGTGGGTCACGCGAGGAGCGTAGCGGCCGGTGATGATTTGGCGACATTTAGTCACCCTCGCGGGGGATCGTTCTGGGAAGCCTTTCGAATTGGCCGTTGACGCAAGACGGCCAAAGCGCGCGAAACGGCCCCGGGTCGGGGGACCCGGGGCCGTTTCGCGCGCAGTGTTTCGCGCGCAGTGTGTGGACGTCAGTCCGTGAGGCGCTCGCCGGTCGAGGTGGCGAAGACGTGGATCTCACCGGGCCGCGGCACGACGTGCAGCTTCGCGCCCTTCTCCGGCACGGAGCGCCCGCCGACGCGGACGACCAGGTCCTTGTCCTCGCCGCCGACGCTGGCGGAGCCGTACACGAAGCCGTCGGAGCCCAGCTCCTCGACGACGTTCACGAGCACGGCGAGGCCGGCCGGGGCGTCCTCGCTGTCCTTGGTGAGGGACTTGGCGGCGGCGCCGTTGTGCTCGACGACGTCGAAGTGCTCGGGGCGGACGCCGACGGTGACGGTGGTGTCACCGCGGTCGGCGGCGGCGGTGAGCGCCTCGCGGGAGACCGGGACGACGCTGTTGCCGAACTTCACGCCGCCGTCGGTGATCGGGACCTCGACGAGGTTCATCGCGGGGGAGCCGATGAAGCCGGCGACGAAGAGGTTCGCGGGCTTGTCGTACATGTTCCGCGGCGAGTCGACCTGCTGGAGCAGCCCGTCCTTGAGCACGGCGACGCGGTCGCCCATGGTCAGGGCCTCGGTCTGGTCGTGCGTGACGTACACCGTGGTGATGCCCAGGCGCCGCTGGAGCGAGGCGATCTGGGTACGGGTGGACACGCGGAGCTTGGCGTCGAGGTTGGACAGCGGCTCGTCCATGAGGAACACCTGCGGCTCCCGGACGATCGCGCGCCCCATCGCGACGCGCTGGCGCTGACCGCCGGAGAGCGCCTTGGGCTTGCGCCCCAGGTACTCGGTGAGGTCGAGGATCTTCGCGGCCTCTTCGACCTTCGCGCGGATCTCGCTCTTGTTGACCCCGGCGATCTTGAGCGCGAAGCCCATGTTGTCGGCGACGGTCATGTGCGGGTACAGCGCGTAGTTCTGGAACACCATGGCGATGTCCCGGTCCTTGGGCGGCAGGTGCGTCACGTCCCGCTCACCGATGCGGATCGCTCCGCCGTTGACGTCTTCGAGCCCCGCGAGCATGCGCAACGAGGTGGACTTGCCACAGCCGGAGGGCCCGACGAGGACGAGGAACTCGCCGTCCGCGATCTCGATCTCAAGCTGGTCAACGGCGGGCTTGGTGCCGCCCGGGTAGATGCGGGTGGCCTTGTCGAACGTGACGGTTGCCATGGTGGCCTGTCCCTTCACCGGCAGGAACGTGCCGGACGATCCGAGTAAAGGATTGGTGTAGTCCACTGCTGCGGACTGCTCGTGACGCTACCTGGCGTTCATCGTTCTGTCAGTAGCGGTAGGGGAACGAAAATCCGCGGCGGGGGCGGATGGGGGTGCGGTTACACTGCTGGGGCTGCCTCCTTAGCTCAGCTGGCCAGAGCAACGCACTTGTAATGCGTAGGTCGTCGGTTCGAATCCGACAGGGGGCTCTTTTCATGCCCAGGTCAGGACGAGGTTCTGGCCTGGGCTTTTTGCTGCTGTCGTAGGTGGTGTGCGCTTCAGGGGGCGTGGCCACCGGGGGGACGGGCGGGGGGTGGTTGGGGTGGGCGGGCGAAGCCGGTTCGGTAGGCGAGGGCGACGAGTTGGGCTCGGTGGTGGGCGCCGAGTTTGTGCATGATGCGCTGGACGAAGGTGCGGACGGTCAGGGGGCTGACGTACAGGCGCTCGGCGATCTCGTCGTTGGTGAGCCCTTCTGCCGTGCAGAGCAGGACTTCCTGTTCGCGGGGGGTGAGGTTGTCCATCTCGCGGGGGGTGGCATGGGGGCGGTCGGGGCTGGAGGCGGTGAGGTAGCGGGTGACCACGGCGTGGGTGGCGAGCGGGGAGAGCACCATGTCGCCGGCCGCGACGGTGCGGATGGCGGCGAGGAACTCGGCGGGGCCGACGCCCTTGCCGAGGAAGCCGTTGACGCCCGCGCGCAGGGCCCGGGTGATGTAGTCGTCCGTTTCGAAGGTGGTCAGGATCAGGATGCGGGTGCCGGACAGCCGGGGGTCGGCGGTGATCTGCGCGGCGGCGGACAGCCCGTCCTGGTGGGGCATGCGGACGTCCATGACGACGACGTCCGGTGCGGTGGCGCGGGTCAGCCGTACGGCCTGGTCGCCGTCGGCCGCGGTGGCGATGACCGCAAGGTCGTCGGTGGCGTCGATGAGGACCTGGAAGGTCGCGGCGAGGAGTGCCTGGTCGTCGGCGAGCAGCACGCGGATGGTCACGGGGTGTCCTTGTCGTGGGCGTGCGGGTGGCCTGCCGGGGGGCACGCGAGGGTGGGGAGCTCGGCCCGCACCTCGAATCCGGTGTCGTCGCGGGGGTGGGCGTGCAGGTGTCCGCCGACTGCGTGGGCCCGCTCGCGCATGCCGATGAGGCCGTATCCGGCGGCGCCGCGGACCTGTGGGGGCGGGCCGTTGTCGGTGACCGTCAAGGTCAGCAGGGCGTCGGTGTAGTGCAGGCGGACGGTGGCCGTGGTGGTCAGGGCGTGCTTGGAGACGTTGGTGAGCGCTTCTTGCGCGATGCGGTAGGCGGTGAGGTCGACACCGGGTGACAGCGGCTGCGCGGTGCCGTCCTGGGTGAGGGCGACGGTGAGGCCGACCTGGTCGAACGAGGCGATCAGAGCCGGCAGCCGCGCCAGTCCGGGGGCGGGCTCCCGCGCGGGGCCGTGGGGTTCGTCGCGTTCCCGCAGCAGGCCCACGGTCGATCTGAGTTCGCCCAGCGCCGAGTCGAGGGTGGCGGTGAGGTTGTGCATGACCTGCTGCGCCGAGTCGGGCCGGCTGGCCAGCAGGTAGTCGGCGGTGGCGGCCTGAGCGTGGGCGAGCGTGATGTGGTGGGCCACGACGTCGTGCAGTTCGCGGGCGATGCGCATCCGTTCGGCGCCCACGCGCCGACGGGCCTCTTCCTCGCGGGTGCGCATCGCCATCTCCGCGCGTGCTTCCACCGCGGTGACGTAGTCGCGGCGGCTGCGCAGGGAGTCGGCCACGGCCGGGGCGACGAAGGTGAAGGCGGCCAGTCCCACTTGTTCGGGCCGTAGTTGCGGGCCGCCCGGCGGCCACAGGGCGGAGGCGGCCAGCAGGGTCAGGGCGGAGGCGGCGGTGTAGCGGGCGGCGGTGCGGCTGTCGGTGTGCCAGGCCAGTGAGGCGAGCGCCGCCATGACGGGGCCGGTGAGGGCGGAGCCGAACTCGTACCCGAAGACGGGGCCCATGGCGCCGAGGACGGCGGTGCACGCGGTGGTGGTGAGCACGGTCAGCCGCGGGCGGCTGCGGCGCGCCAGCAGCGCCGCGCAGGCCAGGGCGACGACGACCGCGGCGGCCGGCGGCGGCCAGCGCACGATGCGGGGTGGCTGGGCCATCGAGGTGGCGAGCAGCGCGATGGCGCACAGGGCGCCGGCCGTCACGGCGTCGAAGCCGCGGGGGTGGCGGTGGGCCCACGACCGGATGTCGGCGAGCACGCGCCCTCCTTCACGAGTGTGCTGGCGGTTGTCGTCTGCGGCTGGGTGGGGCGGGCTCCCGCGCATGCGGGGAGCCCCGGGGCCCGCGGATCGGCGGGCGTCCCGGGGCCGGGGCGGGTCAGGCGTTCACCGACTCCTCCCGCGACGAGGCGGCGGCCGGAGCGGGGTGCTCGGTGGCGAGGGCGCGGGTGAGCCTTTCGCCTTCGACGTCCAGGTCGGGGAGCAGCCGGTCCAGCCACCCGGGCAGGCGCCACGCTGCGTGCCCCAGGAGCGCGAGCGCGGCCGGGACGATGGTCATGCGGACGACGAACGCGTCGAAGAGGACGGCGGCGGCCAGTCCCAGTCCCAGCATCTTGATCATGGAGTCGGCCATGCCGATGAAACCGGCGAAGACGGCGATCATGATGACGGCGGCGGCCACGACGACGCGGGCGCTGTGACGGAATCCGGTGACGACGGCCTGCGTGGGGGACTCTCCGTGGACGTGGGCCTCGCGGATGCGGGTCACGAGGAAGACCTCGTAGTCCATGGCCAGGCCGAAGACCACACCAATCAGGAAGATCGGCATCATGCTCATCACCGGTCCGGTCTGGGCGACGCCGAACAGGTCGGCGAGCCATCCCCACTGGAAGACCGCGACGATCACGCCGAAGGCCGCGGCGACCGAGAGCAGGAAGCCGAGGGCCGCCTTGAGCGGGACGAGGACCGAGCGGAACACGAGCATCAGAAGCAGGACGGCGAGTCCCACCACCACCGTGAGGTAGGGGACGAGGGCCGCGGTGACCTTGTTGGAGACGTCGATGTTCATCGCGGTCTGGCCGGTCACCCACATGGAGGCGCCGGACGTGGCCTTCAGGTCGGTGGCCTCGGAGCGGATCGTCCTGACGAGGTCTTTGGTGGCGCTGGCGCTGGGGCCGGTGCTGGGCACGGCGCTGATGATCGCGGTGTCGCCCGCCTCGTTGAAGGTGGCCGGTGAGACGTCCACGACGCCGTCGGTGGCGGTCAGGGCCGTGCGGGCCTGCGCGACCGCGGCCTTCGCGTCGTCGGCGCCCCTGGTGTCGACGACGATGGTCAGGGGTCCGTTGAAGCCGGGTCCGAAGCCTTCGGCGAGCGCGTCGTAGGCGCGGCGCTGCGTGGTGGAGGTGGGCTGCGCCTCGTCACCGGGCAGGGTGAGTTGGAGATCCAGTGCCGGGACGGCGACGGCGCCGAGGCCCGCCACGCTCAGCAGCAGCGTGGCCAGGGGCCGGCGGACGACGAAGCGGGCCCACCGGCTTCCCGCGGGCTCCTTCCCGGACTCCTTCCCGGGCTTCTTCCTGGACTCCGGCCCGGACTCTTTCCCGGGCGCGGGCGCGGGCACGGCCGAAGGCGCGGTCGAGGGCGCGGTGGCGGTGCGGCGCTGGGCGCGCGGCAGGACGGCCTGGGGAAAGAACCCGACCAGGGCCGGCAGCAGCGTCAGGGCGACGAGTACGGCGATGACGACGGTTCCGGCGGCGGCCAGCCCCATGTCGGTCAGCATCGGCACGCCCGCCACGGACAGCCCGGCAAGCGCGATGACGACGGTGGCGCCGGCGAAGACGACGGCGGATCCGGCGGTGCCCACCGCCCGGCCCGCGGCCTCTTCCGGCGCGTGTCCCCCGGCCCGTTCCGCGCGGTAGCGGGAGACGATGAACAGGGCGTAGTCGATGCCCACGGCCAGGCCCAGCATCAGGGCCAGGGTGATCGTCGTGGTGGACATGCCCGCGGCGACGATGACGCAGACCCCGGCGCCCAGCCCGATGAGCGCGGTGATCAGGGGAAGTCCGGCGGCGACCATCGCACGGAAGGTGATGAACAGCACGAGCGCGGCGACGGCGATGCCGATCAGTTCGGTGACGCCGCCGAGTTCGGGTCCGCCGTCGACGACGGAGCCTCCGACTTCCACGGTCAGGCCCGCCGCGCGGCCGTCCTCGACCGCGTCCATCAGCGCGGCGGACGTGGCCTCGCTCAGCTCGTCGCTGGAGACGGAGTAGGTGACGGTCGCGAACGCGGTCGTGGCGTCCTCGCTGACGGCGTTCGGAGCGAAGGGGGGCGAGGCGTCCTCCACCTGCGAGCCGCGCGCGATGGTGTCCACGACCTTCTCGACGGCCGCCCGGTTCTCGCGGGCGGTCACCTTCTGCCCGTCGGGCGCGGCGAAGACGATGCGTGCGTCCGCGCCCTCCGCGTTGTCCCCGGGGAAGCGCTCGTCGAGCAGGTCGAACGCCTTTTGCGACTCGGTGCCCGGGATGGAGAACCCGTCCTCCTCGGCGGTCGGGGCGCTGAGCGCGGCGAAGGAGCAGGCCGCCAGGACCGCCACCCACAGGAGAACGAAGTAGCGGCGCTGCCGGAAGGACATCCGGCCCAGCCGATAGAGCAAGGAAGCCATGACGAGGCGCTCCAGTCGAAGAGGAGAAGGACGGTGCCGCGGTCCGACCGTGCGCGTCGCTGGCGCAGGCGGTCCGCGGTCTCGGCTCCATCGTTGGCAACCCCGGCCGCCGCGTCGTCCCGCTCCTGCAGACACCCGCCCGTACTGCAGGTGCAGTACCGGTGTGGCGAAGCCCCATCCCCGAGGTGCAGGGCGGCTGGTCGCGGATGTTGCTGTCGGAGGCGATGCACGGCACGACCGCTCGACCGCCTCGATGCCCTGCCCTGCCCTTGCCCTGCCCTGCGATGCCGCCGCAGGCGACGAGGGCCTGTAGCGAACGCTTCGCGAACTTGTCCGGCATGTCCGACCACCCCGGAATCTATCGGTGATTGGTTCTTTTCGAGATTCTTCTATCGTCGATAGATTGTCAACGTGACCAAGATGAACCGTCGGACCGTCGTCGCGGAGGCGTTGGATCTGCTGGACGAGGTGGGCCTGGACACCGTCAGCACTCGGCGGCTGGCCAAGCGCCTCGGCGTCGAGCAGCCGTCGCTCTACTACCACTTCGCGACCAAGAGGGACCTCCTCGGGGCCATGGCCGAGGCGGCGATGGCCCCGCACGCCGACGCGCCGCTGCCGTCCCCCGGGGACGACTGGCGCGAGTGGTTCCTGGAGAACTCCCGCAGCTTCCGTCGCACGCTGCTGATGCGACGTGACGGCGCCCGGCTGCACGCCGGCAGCACGCCGACCGCTGACCTGGACCGGATCCGCAGCAAGATGGCCTTCCTGGTCGCCTCCGGCGTGCCCGAACGGGACGCGCAGATGGCGATGTTGGCCGCCAGTCGCTTCACCGTCGGCTGCGTGCTGGAGGAGCAGGCGGACGCGGACTCGCCGGACGGCGAAGACCTGCCGGACGGCGTCCCCGTACTCGATCAGGAAGAGGCGTTCGAGGCGGGCCTCGCGCTCATCCTCGGCGGCCTCGAACGGCACGCCGCAGCCGGCGCGCTGCCCGTCGGGTAGAGCCGTGAGATCGAGGTGACGGCCCCGGCGGCGCAGGGCACCGCAATCGACGGGTGCGATCGCTCCCCCAAGCGGTCGAGCCTGTTGGGCCGGCCTTCTTTGCTCGGTCCTGCTCCTCCTTGCTCGGGGCGCCGGGCAGGAGCAGGCTGGAAAGTAGGCGGTGGTGCGATTCCACCGGCTGCCTCGGAGGTGAGGCGGATGATGTATTGGGATGGCGGCGGCTGGGCCTGGATGGCCTTCATGCCGCTGGTGTGGATCGTCCTGGTCGGCCTCGTCGTGTGGGCGGCGGTACGCCTTGCGAACCGTCCCGACGGGCGTTCGCAGGAGCCGCCGCAGTGGGACAACCAGCAGTGGCAGGGCCCGCAGAACCCACAGGGCCCGCAGAACCCACAGGGCCCGCAGAACCCACAGGGCTCGCAGGGCTCGCAGATGTGGCCCCCGCCGAGTGCGCCCCCGCACCGGGAGACGCCGGAGGACATCTTGGACCGGCGGTTCGCCGCGGGGGAGATGGACGCCGACGCGTACAGCGAGGCACGACGGCGGCTCGCCGCGCATCGTACGAGGCCGCCGGAGGGCTGATCCGGCCTCGGCAGCTCGGTTCCTGTCCTTTCCGTCACCTCTTCCCTTGGGCTGAGCGCGATCAGTGCGGGTATCGGGAGACTCCGACAGTTTTTCTTGTCTTGACAAAAATTATTGTCGGAGTGATTCTTGAGGGGTGCTGGACGTTGCTGTGATCGAAGAAGCTGCCGCCGCCGAGGCTTCCCTGGACCCCGTGAGGTCCCGGATCCTCGCCGCCCTCGCCGAGCCCGGGTCGGCCGCCGCCCTGGCGGGTCGGCTGGGGCTGCCCCGGCAGAAGGTCAACTACCACCTGAAGGCGCTGGAACGGCACGGGCTGGTCGAGCTGGCCGAGGAGCGGCGGAAGGGGAACGTCACCGAGCGGGTGTACCGCGCGACCGCCGCGTCGTACGTCATCTCGCCGAGCGCCCTCGCCGCCGTCAGCCCGGACCCGTCCCGGGCCCCCGACCAGCTCTCCGCGCGCTGGCTGCTGGCGCTGGGCGCCCGGCTGGTGCAGGAGGTCGGGTCGTTGCTGACCGGTGGGGCCCGGGCGCGGCGACGGGTCGCCACGTTCGGGATCGACGCCGAGGTGCGGTTCGCCTCCGCTGCGGACCGGGCGGAGTTCGCCGACGAACTGGCCCGGACCGTGACGGCGCTGGTCGGCCGGTACCACGACGAGCACGCTCCCGGGGGCCGCAGCCACCGGGTCGTCGTCGGGCTGCACCAGATCCCCACCACGACCCACGAGACAGCATCCGAAGAACGACGGGAAGACTGAGCGATGACGCATCCGTTCGAGATCGAGCTGGAGACCACCCTGCCGGCCAGTCCGCAGGAGGTCTGGGACGCGATCGCGACCGGGCCCGGCCTCGACTCCTGGTTCATGGGGCGCAACGAGGTCGAGCCGTGCGAGGGCGGCGCCTTCGTCATGGAGACCGGCGGCCACCGCGAGGAAGCGGTGATCACCGCCTACGAACCGGGCAAGCGCTTCGCAACCCGCACGCCCACCGCCGAGGACGGCCGGTTCATGGCCGTCGAGTACCTGATCGAGGGGCGGGACGGCGGCAGCACCGTGCTCCGCCTCGTCCACAGCGGGATGCTCGGGGACGACTGGCAGGACGAGTACGACGCGCTGCGCGCCGGCTGGCCCTTCCACCTCCACACCCTCCGCGAGTACTTGACGCACTTCGCCGGGCGCACCGGCGTCCCCGTCTTCGCCGTGGCGCCCCCGGGGGAGCGGCCGGTGCAGGAGGTCAGGGCGGCGCTCAACCGCGCGCTGTCGCTGCCGGCCGGGGTCGAGTCGGGCGCGCGGGTGCACGTCGAGCCCGCCGGACTGCCGCTGATGGACGGCGAAGTGGTCTGGGCGGAGGAGGGACGCATCGAGGTGCGCACCGGCGACGGGCTCTACACCTTCCACGTCTTCCCGGGCGTGGTGCTGATGTTCCACCACCTCTTCGGCGCGGACGGCGCAGCCGACGCCGAAGCCGCCTGGCGGAGCTGGCTGGCCCGGCTCGTCGGCTGACGGCGGCACCGCTCCCCGCAGCGACGCGAACGTACACGTGACAACCAAGACAGCGAGGAACCCTTCATGCGCACCCTGATCAGCACCGCCTTCATCTCGCTCGACGGCGTCGTGGAGGCCCCCGGCGGAGAGCCCGGCTACCGGAACGCCGGCTGGACCTTCAAGGACGTCGAGTTCGTCCCCGAGGCGTTCGGCATCAAGGGCGCCGAGCAGCAGGAGGCCACCGCGGTCCTGCTGGGCCGGGTCAGCTACCAGGCGTTCAGCCCGGTGTGGCCGGACATGGCGGAGTTCGCCGACTACAAGGACATGCCGAAGTACGTCGTCTCCACCACCCTCACCGAGGAGGACCTCGTCTCGAACTGGGGCGAGACCACGATCCTGCGCTCGGTGGAGGAGGTCGCGGCGCTGAAGGAGACCGAGGGCGGCCCGATCATCGTCCACGGCAGCGCCTCCCTGAACCGCGCCCTCTCCGACGCGGGCCTGATCGACCGCTACCACCTGCTCGTCTTCCCGCTCCTGCTCGGCGCCGGCAAGCGGCTGTTCAGCACCGCGGACCGGGACACCCAGAAGCTGAAGCTGGTCGAGCAGGAGGCGTACGCGAACGGGCTCCAGAAGCAGGTCTTCGAGGTCGTTCGCTAATTGCGGGCGCTCGCGGCGATCCCGCCGGCCCCGGCCCCAGCCCCGGTCTCCTGCCCCTGTTCCTGCCCCTGTTCCTGTTCCTGCTCCGGTTCGGGCGTCGGGATCGCCGTCGCCCACGCGGCCATGGCGTCGAGCACGGTCCGCAGCTCCCGCCCGAAGGGCGTCAGCTCGTACACCACGCGCGGCGGGATCTCGGCGTGCACCGTGCGGGTGACGATGCCGTGGGCCTCGAAGCGGCGCAGCCTGCTGGTGAGGGTGTGCGGGCTGATGCCCGGCAGGGCGTCGCGGAGTTCGCCGAAGCGCTGCGGGCCGCGCAGCAGCTCCCGGACGACGAGCGTGGCCCAGGGGCCGTCGAGCAAGGTGAGGAAGCGGGCGACCCCGCACGTGGGCAGGGGGGTGGTCATGGTGCGATGGTACGCCATTAGTGCAGTTGATGTAACTGGTGCATCGTATGCACCATTAGCTTCATGAGCTATGTGATCCACGGCGCCAGGGGCGCCCAGGGAGCCCCCGTCCTCGCGGCCCTCGTCGCCTCCGGCGCATCGGTGACGGCGGTGTCGCGCGGCGCCGGAGGCGTCCCGGAAGGCGTTCCCGACGGCGTGCGCGTCGTCGCCGCCGACTACGCGTCCGTCGATGCGCTGTCCCGTGCTTACGAAGGGGCCGACGGCGTCTTCGTCCATCTGCCGCTGGGCGCGCCTGACGACCGGCTGGCCTTTGCCCGTAACGTCGTCGCCGCGGTCGACCGGGCCCGCCCGGCCCGCGTCGTCGTCTCCACCAGCGGCGCCTTCACCGACGTCACGGCCGCCGCCGGCGGAGTGCCGGCGGACCCCGCGGTCATGCACCTGATCGAGGGGGTGCGGCACAGCAGTGTGTCGTACGCGGTGGTCGCGCCCCGGCTGTTCCTGGAGAACCTCCTCCTGCCGCCGGTCGTCGGCGGCGCCCGGGAGGAAGGCGTCCTGCGCTACCCGCTGGCGGCCGGGCTGCCCGTCTCCTGGTCTTCGCACCTGGACGTCGCCGACGTCGCCGCCGCGCTGCTGCGGCGTACGGACGTCGTCGGCACCGTCGCCGTCGGGCAGTACCCGGCCGTGACCGGACCGCAGCTCGCCGAGGCGTTCGGGGACCGCTTCGGGCGGGACGTGTCGTACGAGGGGATCGTCCCCGACGTCTTCGCCGGGCTGATCGCGCCGCTGCTCGGCGCGGCCACCGCGGCGGGCGTCGCGGACCTCTACCGGGCCATCGGCACGCTCCCGGACCATGCGATCACCCCCGAGGACTCCGCCCAGGAGCTACTGGGCCTCACTCCGCGGACCACCGGTGAGTGGCTGGCCGACCTGGGCCTGTGACACGTCGGGACCGACGGGGCAGGAGCCCTGAGCAGGGGGCCTCACCCCGGGCGGGGCGTCGGGGCGGGAGCGGTGCGGGTGGCCTCCGCCGGCATCGCGGCGAGCCTCGCCCGCACCCATGCGTCGGCCGCCAGCTCCGGCGGCAACCGGGTGGATCCGTCGATCAGCGCTCCCGACAGCTGCTCCGCCGTCAGGCCCTGGCTGTCGCGCAGATCCGCCCCGTCGAGCAGCGCGCCGAGCAGTGACGCGCCGGTGAGGTGCGCGCCCCGCAGGTCCGCCCCGGACAGCACCGCTTCGTCCAGCTTCGCCGAGACGAGGAGACAGCCCCGCATGTCCGCGTCGGTGAAGATCGCGTTGGTCAGATCCACTCCGCGGAACGCGGAACTCCGTAGATCCGCCCAGGTGAAGAAGGCCGACCGGAACGAGGGCTGCGCATCGAACTCGAAGTCCCTGAGGTAGATGCCGGGCAGCGTCACGTGCCGCAGGTCGAGCCGGAACGGCTCGGGGCGGCCGGGGCGCACGGCGAGGATGCGCAGCGCCGCGTCGACGTCCGCGGCGGGCTGGACGCCGAAGTCGGGCAGGGGCCGGCCGCTTGAGCGCGGCTGGTCGAAGCGGGCGGGGAAGTCGGCCGGGGGGAGTGCCGCGTGCTGCCGTCCGACGTTGTTCCTCTTCGTGCATGATCGACCACGAGGTCCGGATCGCGATCCTGCGCATCATCAACGACCCCAAGACCGGCAAGGCCGTGCACGCCGCCGCGCAGAAGGCCATGAACGGCACCATCGCCGACCAGCGGCGCTTCCTGGAGACGGGGCGGGCGGCGGCCCAGTTCGAGGACGACAAGGTGGCGGTGTTCCGCATCCTCGCGGACCCGAAGGTCGAGCCCGCGGTGAAGGCCGCGGCGGAGCGGGCCCTCGCCACCAACACGCCCGAGGCGCTGCGGTACTTCCTGGAGCGCGGTCAGTACGAGGTGTGAGCCGCAGGTCCCGACCAACTCAGGTCCCGACCAACTCAGATCCTGACCGACTCAGGTCCTACCGTCCCGAGATCCGGTCCGCCAGTCGGGCCACCCGGTCCGTCTCCGTGGAGTGCGCCGTCGACTCCCGGCGGTCCGCGCCGCGGTACGCCGCGTACATCGCCTGCACGCCCAGCCAGCGCAGCGGCTCCGGCTCCCACTTGCGCACCTCGTGCCCCACCCACGGCAGTCCGGTCAGCTCCGTCGCCCCGCCCTGCCCCGAGTCCTGTTGGATCAGGTCGCGCAGGGTGCGGGCGGCCAGGTTGGCGGTGGTGACGCCGGAGCCGACGTAGCCGCCCGCCCAGCCCAGGCCCGTCGAGCGGTCCAGGGTGACCGTGGCGCACCAGTCGCGGGGCACGCCGAGCACGCCGGACCAGGCGTGGTCGATGCGGGTGCCGGCCAGGGTGGGGAAGAAGCGGACCAGGACGTCGCGCAGGGCGGCGACGGTCTCCGGCTGCGTGCGGCCGTCGTTGTCGGTGCGGGAGCCGTAGCGGTACGGCACGCCCCGGCCGCCGATGGCGATCCGGTCGTCCGCGGTGCGCTGCGCGTACACGTACGCGTGGGCTAGGTCGCCGAGCGTCTCCCGGCCGTCCCAGCCGATGGCCTCCCACGCGGACGGTGCCAGCGGCTCGGTGACGACCATCGACGAGTTCATCGGCAGCCAGGTGCGGCGCTGGCCCTTGATGCCGGCGGTGAAGCCCTCGGTGCAGCGCAGTACGTACGGGGCGCGGACCGTGCCGTACGGGGTCACGGCGTGCTTGGGGCGGATCTCGGTGACGGGCGTGGACTCGTGGATGGTGACGCCGAGCGCCTCGACGGCCGCCGCGAGCCCCTTCACCAGCTTCGCCGGGTCCAGGCGCGCGCCGTGCGGCGTCCAGGTGGCGGCGACGGCGCCGGCGATCCGGATGCGCTCGGCGGTCTCCCGGGCGCCCAGCAGCACCCGGTCGTGTTCGCCGAAGGCGACTTCGACGGAGTGGTACGCGGTGAGCCGGGCGCGCTGGGCGGGGGAGCGGGCGACTTCGAGGACGCCGCCCCGGTGGACGTCGGCTTCGATGCCCTCGTCCGCGGCGACCGCGATGACCTCGGCGACCGATTCGTTCATGGCCTGCTGGAGGCGGACGGCGGCCTCGTGGCCGTGCAGCTTGGCGTAGCGGTCGCGGCCGGCGATGCCGTTGTAGAGCCAGCCCCCGTTGCGGCCGGAGGCGCCGTAGCCGCAGAAGGAGGCTTCGAGGACGGTGATGTTCAGGAAGGGGACGGCCTTCTTGAGGTAGTACGCCGTCCACAGGCCGGTGTAGCCGCCGCCGACGATGCAGACGTCCGCCGTGGCGTCGCCGGGCAGCGGCTCGCGGGGCGCGGGGAGCCCGCTGCGCGCGTACCAGAACGAAATGCCGCCGTTGACGGTGCTCGTGGTGGTGCTCATGTCGTTCCTGCTCACTGGCCGGGTGCGATGCGGGTACGCACGAGACTATGCGGCCGGGGCGGGGCTGGAAATGCCGGAATTCGTTGTGTGCTTCCTGCCTAGGATCGGGCCATGATCGAGGTTCCCCAAGCACTCGTGGACACGCACGCCGCGCACGGCGGAGCGGCCTCCCGGGCCTTCATCGAAGGGCTTCCGGCCCGCGCCGCCGAACTCCTGGAGCAGTGGGAGCTGCGGCGCACGGGAGCGCCGATGCACGGTCTGGTCTCGCTCGTGCTGCCCGTCGTACGCGCCGACGGCACGGAATCCGTACTGAAGATCGGGCCGGTGGACGAGGAGACGGAGGGGGAGCCGGACGCCCTGCGGACGTGGAACGGCGCCGGTGCCGTACGGCTGCTGGAGCACGACCCGGCGACGGGCGCGCTGCTGCTGGAGGGCTTGGACGCCACCCGCCACCTGTCCGCAGTGCCCGACGTGCGGCAGGCCGTGCAGGTGATCGCCGAGCTGCTGGCCCGGCTCTCGGCCGGGCCCGCGCCCGCAGGGATGCGGCGGCTGGGCGACGTCACGGCCGCGATGCTGGCGCAGGTGCCGGACGCGGCGCGGCGCCTCGGCGACGGGGACGAGCGGCGGCTGCTGCTCGACTGCGCGGCGGCGGTGCGGGAGGTCGCGGGCGAGCCGGGCGACCGGCTGCTCCACTGGGACCTGCACTACGACAACGTGCTCGCCGCCGAGCGCGAGCCGTGGCTGGCGATCGATCCGAAGCCGCTCGCCGGCGACCCCGGGTTCGAGCTGCTGCCGGCGCTGACGAACCGTTACGACCCCGATCCGGCGGCCACGGTGTGGCGGTTCGACCTGATGGCCGAGGTGTTGGGGCTGGACCGGGAGCGGGCCAGGGCGTGGACGCTCGGGCGGTCGTTGCAGTGCTTCCTGTGGGACGTCGCGGACGACGGGGCGGAGGAACTGCCGCAGGAGCCGGCGGAGATCGCGCTCGCGCTGCTGGCGGCGCGGCCGTGACGCTCTGCGCGGCCGTGACGCCTTGCACGGTCATGAGGTCCTGCGCGGCCGTGACGCCTTGCGCGGTCGTGACGCTCTGCGCGGTCTTGAGGCTCTGAGCAGGGTGGGTCCGCGGCCGTGCTCTCTGGCGTGAGCCCTTGGCTCCGTCGCATGCTGTGACCATGATTCGTACCGCACGGCCCGCCGACGTCCCCGACATCCACCGCATGATTCGGGAGCTCGCCGAGCACCAGGGCTATCTGTCCGAGGTCCGCGCCACCGAAGAGCAGGTCCGCGAGGCGCTGTTCGGTCCGGCGCCGGCCGCGTACGCGCACGTCGCCGTCGCCGATGACGGCGCGGTCGTCGGCTTCGCGCTGTGGTTCCTCACCTTCTCCACCTGGCGCGGGGTGCACGGCATCTATCTGGAGGACCTGTACGTGTCGCCGGAGCAGCGCGGCGGGGGGTACGGGAAGGCGCTGCTGGTCGAGTTGGCGCGGATCTGCGCGGAGCGCGGGTACGAGCGGCTGGAGTGGTCGGTGCTGGACAAGATGACCGAATCGATCGCCTTCTACCGTTCGCTCGGGGCGTGGCCGATGGAGGACAGCCATGTGTTCCGGGTGACGGACGGGGACTTGGCGAAGCTCGCCGCGGGTTGAGCCGCGGGCTGAGGACGTGGGCTGAGGACGTGGGCGGAGCCCGCGAGTTGAGGACGTCTTCCCCGGGCCGTACGCGAGGTACGTAGGAGCTGGCGGGGAGGTACGGGGCGGGGCGGTCGATCCCCCGTGGCCGACCGCCCCGCCCCCCTCTCGCTCAGCGCCAGCGGATCGGATTTTGTTTCCGCCGGCGCCGCGCGTCAGGGGATGAGCACCACTTTGCCCATGGTCCTCCGGTTTTCCAGCGCGTGGTGCGCCCGTGCCGCGTCGGCCAGCGGGAAGCGCTGGACGCCGGGGCGCAGCCGGCCGGTGGTGAGTTCGGCGAGGGCGCGGTCCTCCAGGGTGCGCACGTTCCCGTTCACCGGCGCGAGCATCATCGGGCCGTCGAGGACGTTCGTCGACGTGATGCCGCGCTCCGCCAACTCCTCCTCGGGGAAGGTGAGCGGTCCGCCGCCTTGCAGGCCCTCGTTGGCCCAGCCGTAGACGAGGTGGTGGCCGCCCTTGCCGAGCAGGTCGACGGCGGTGCGCGCGGTGCCGCCGCCGACCGCGTCGAAGACGACGGTGGCGCGGTTGCCGCCCAGGTGGTCGCGGACCTCGTCGGCCCAGTCGTCGTTCAGGTAGTCGACCGCGAGGTCGGCGCCGTTGGCGAGGACGCGGGTGACCTTGTTCGGGCCGCCGGCGAGGCCGACGACGGTGGCGCCGGCGTTCTTCGCGTACTGCACCAGCAGGGTGCCGATGCCGCCCGCCGCCGCGGTGACCAGGGCGACGGCGTCCGGGCCGAGGTCCGCGAACTGGAGGATGCCCATCGTCGTGCGGCCCGTGCCGATCATGGCGACGGCCTCGGCGGGGTCGACGCCGTCGGGGAGCTCCTGGAGCCGTTCGGCCCCGGTGACGACGAGTTCGGCGTATCCGCCGGGCACCATCCCGATGTGTGCGACGACCGGGCGGCCGAGCCACTTCGCTTCGACGCCCTCGCCGAGCGAGACGACGGTGCCGGCGACCTCGCGGCCGGGGATGGTGGGCAGCGGCACGGGCTCCGGGTAGGGGCCCGTGCCGCCGGCGCGCAGCGCGGTGTCCAGCAGGTGCACCCCGGCCGCGGCGACGGCGATCCGCACCTGGCCGGGGCCGGGGACCGGGTCGTCGACGCGCTCGTACGTCAGGTTCTCGGCGGGACCGTAGGCGTGGAGGCGGACGGCGTACATGGGTATCCCCCTTGGGGCTGGGCGCTGGCGTCTGCGTACGACCATCACTCTTCAACCTCAAGGAAGCTTGAGGTCAAGGGGTTCCGTGGATTGGGTTCGTGAGGTGGGGGAGGTGCCGGAGGAGGGGGAGGTGCCGGAGGAGGGGGAGGTGCTGCGCAGTGCGCGCAGTGCGAGCCCGGCCGCCTCCAGGCCGCTGTGGAAGGCGACTTCGCCCAGCAGCCCGGGCGCCGCGACCTGGTCGCCGGCGAGGAAGACCCCGTCGCCCCGGTCGATCGCGGGCCGGTCCCGCCAGGTGGTGCCGGGCAGGTCGAGCGCGCCCGTACGGTCCTGCGCGAGCGCGTCGCGCCGCCACGCCACCCGCTCGCGCCAGCCGGGGCACCCCAGGTCGAACAGCTCCTCCGCGCGGGCCGAGCCGTCCGCCTTCGACTCGCCGGGGGCGATGGGGACCTGGGCCTGGACGAGGGAGTGCCCGGCGGGGGCGAGCGCGGACGAGGTCGCCGAGAACCGCTCCACCCAGCCCGGGGCGTCCAGGTCGGAGACGATGAACGCGTCCCGGCGCCCGCGCCGGCGGTTCGCCAGACCCAGGTCGACCAGGGTCGTACGGCCGCCGGTCCAGCGCAGCGAGTCGTCGCCCAGCAGCGTGCGGGCCGCGGCGAGCGAGGTGGCGACGATCACCGGTCCGCGGGCTGCCGGCAGCGCGTCCACGCGGGCCGAGGTCTCGATGCGTACGCCCGCCTCCCGCGCCCGGCGGGCCATCCGCTCGATCGCCTGCCCCCAGCCGCCCCGCAGGTAGCGCGCGCCGGGCGGCACCGCGACGACCCGCCGCAGCCGCTCCTGCACGAACGCGGCGGAGAGCGACCCGGGGTCGTGGTGGAAGGCGACGACCCCGATGAAGTTCGCCGCGGCCCGGGCCGACTCCGCCCCGGCGACCCCGGTGGCCCAGGTCAGGAAGTCCACGTCCACGGGCGCCTTGCGCAGGTCGGTACGGGCCAGCCGCACCAGCCCGCGCGGCGGCAGGGCGCGCGCGGCGCCGCTCCGGCGGAACCGGAACGTGACGGCGTCCCGCAACGGGATGCGCCCGACGGGCCCGATCAGGTCGCGCCGGCGCAGCCAGTCCCACATGGGGCCGGTGTAGAAGACGTGCGGCCCTTCGTTGGCCAGGTACGGCCCGTCGGTGGTGCGGCCCCGGCCGCCCAGGGCGTGGTGGGCCTCGTAGAGGGTGACCTGCGCGCCGGCCTCGGCGGCGGCGAGGGCGGCGGTGAGTCCGGCGACTCCGCCGCCGACGACGGTGATGTGCATGGCTGGTGGTCCTTCCCCTTGGTGCGCGCTGGTGGTGCGTGCTGTCACCAAGGGGACGGATGCAGGGCCGCGGAATGTGACACGCCGCGCTCCGTGCGTGGTCAGACGCGGGGGAAGCGGGCCTGGAGGTCCCAGACCACCGGGTTGTCGGCGAGCCCTTCGTGCAGGTCGGTCAGGTCCGCGACGAGGTCGTGCAGGAAGTCGCGGGCCTCGCGCCGCAGCGCGGTGTGCGCGAAGGACAACGGTCGCTCCTCGCCCGGCACCCAGTCCGCGGACACCTCCACGAACCCGAACCGCCGCCGGAACAGCATCCGGTCCGTCGACTCCGTGAAGTCCAGCTCGGCGTGCTGGGGCCGCGCCGCGCGGCTGCCGAGCGGGTCCCGGTCCAGCTCCTCCACGACGTCGCACAGCGCCCAGGCGAAGTCGAGCACCGGCACCCATCCCCAGGCTGTGGACAACTCCCGGTCGGCGTCGGTGTCGGCGAGGTACACGTCTCCGCAGAAGAGGTCGTGGCGGAGGGTGTGGGTGTCGGCGCGACGGTAGTCCGTCTGCGGAGGGTCCGGAAAGCGGCGCGATAGCGAATACCCGATGTCAAGCACCCTGGGATGGTGCCATGCCCCTGCGAGTGCGTGCGCCTTGCCCAGGGCCACCCCGCCGCTGCCCTGCGGGCCGCGCTGGCCTCTGCGGCCCGGTGGTGGGTTGCTCGCGCAGTTCCCCGCGCCCCTGTTTCGCTGCCCCCGATGATCACCTGCGGGCCATCTGTGGTCCCTGCACTTGCCGGCCACCGCAGGCGTATTAGGGGCGGGGGGAACTGCGCGAGCAACCACTTACCGGGCCGCAGGGACCCATGCTCCCGCATGGGAATGGCGGGTGTGTCAGGGGCGCGGGGAACTGCGCGACAAGCCCACCACCGGGCCGCGGAGACCGATGCTCCCGCGAGGGAACGGCGGTCAGGTCAGGTGGCGCTGGGGGGGCGCGCAACCCACCACCAGCCCGCAGGCGGAACGCAACCCGCAGGGAACGGCGCCCCCGCCCGCCTACGGCAACAAGCGGGTTTCTTTGGCGACAGCCACCGCACCCGCCCTCGTGTCCACCCCCAACTTCGCGTAGATCCTCCCCAGGTGCGTCTTCACCGTCGCCTCGCTGATGAACAGCGCCCGCGCGATCTCCCGATTGCCCAGCCCCCGCGCCAGCTGCCCCAGGATGTCCGTCTCCCGTTCCGTCAGGGACGGACGGCCCGCGCCGCGCATGCGGTCCATCACGCGCGTGGCGACCGGCGCCGACAGCGCCGTACGCCCCTGCGCCGCCGAGTGGATCGCGGTGAACAGCTCCTCCGGGCGCTCCGCCTTCAGCAGGTAGCCCGTCGCGCCCGCCTCGATCGCCCGGGTGATGTCCGCGTCCGTGTCGTACGTCGTGAGCACCAGCACGTGCACGTCGTGCGCAGCGTCCGCGTTGGACGCGGCGATCCGGCGCGTCGCCTCCACACCGTCGATGCCCGGGCCGAGCTGGAGGTCCATCAGCACCACGTCCGGCGCCAGCTTCGCCGCCATCGCCACCGCCTCCTCGCCGCTGCCGGCCTCGCCCACCACCTCGATGTCGGGCGCGCTGCCCAGCAGCGCGAGCAGCCCGGCGCGCACGACGGCGTGGTCGTCGCAGAGCAGGATGCGCACAGGGCTCGGACCGGGACTCGTCATGGCTGCTCCAGGGGGATCGCGGCGGACACGACCGTACCTTCGCCGGCCGCTGACTCGATGGTGAGGGACCCGCCGAGCTGCCCCACCCGCGCCCGCATCGCCGCGATGCCGTGGCCCCGGACCCCGGGCGGCACGTCGACGTCGGAGGTGCCGAACCCGCGTCCGTCGTCCGCGACGTCCAGGACGACCTGGTCGTCCAGGTGGCTGAGGGTGAGCGTGGCGCGGGAGGCGTCGGCGTGCTCCCGTACGTTCGCCAGCGCGCCCTGCGCGATCCGCAGCAGCGCCGACTGGACCCGTACGGGCAATGGCACCGGCACCCCGTCCACGTGGCAGCGCACCCGCAGCGCGTCCGACGACTCGCGCGCGGCGAGCGCGTGCAGCGCCTGCGCGAGCCCGCCGCCGGCCGCGAGGTCCGCCGGGGCCAGGTCGTGCACGAAGCGGCGGGCTTCGGCGAGGCTGCGCTCCGCGATGGCCTCGGCCGTACGGACGTGGCCGCGCGCGGTCGTCGCGTCGCTGTCCCAGGTCCGCTCCGCGGCCTGGAGCAGCATCTGCTGGCTCGACAGGCTCTGCGCGAGCGTGTCGTGGATCTCCATCGACAGCCGCTGCCGCTCGGCGAGCGTCCCCTCGCGACGCTCCGTCGCGGCCAGCTCGCGCCGGGTCCGGATCAGGTCGTCCACCAGCGCCTGGAGGCGTTCGGCCTGCCGGCGCATGTGCAGGAAGACGCCGGTCGCGAGCGCGGCGACGGTCGGCGGCAGGAGGAAGAGGTTGGGGTCGAGGCCGTGGCGCAGTTGCCACTCCGCGTACACGACGAGCGCGCTCAGGACGGCGACGAGCGCGATCGCCGCGCCGGTCGGCAGCGTCCGCAGTGCGGTGTAGATCAGCGGTACGGCACACCACGCGAAGCTCGGCGCGAGCAGCACGATGACCACCCAGCACCCGACGACCAGCCCGAAGCGCACCAGCTCGGCGCGGTCGGTGCGGCCGGGGACGCGCGCGGTGAGCCAGGGGCCGGCGAGCTGGAGCAGCGCGAGCGCGGTGCTCAGCGAGATGACCCACGGCAGGCGCGGGCTGCCCGGGTGGTTGAGCACGAACCGCAGCAGCGCGCCGGCGAGCAGTGTCAGGAACGTGACGTTCATCAGCACGTCGAGCCAGCGGTCGTCGCGCCGTGCGCCGCGGTCGGCATCCGAGCTGCGGCGCGTGCCGGCGTCCGCGGTGGTGTGTTCGTTCATGTCCGTGTCCGTCGTCGTTCTCCCGGCGCGGGCGCGCGCATCGTCGGTCGTGCGTGCCGTCGGCCGTGGTGTCTCCCGGCCCGCCTTCCCCGCATCGTGACCCGGCGCGACCGCCCCCGCATCAGCCGATCGGTCGACCCGCGCCTCATCCATCATGCACGCGCCGAGCAGCCGGTACGCCGACGGCCGCACCCCGGTCCCGGCCGAAGAATCGAAGGCAGACCGAGGCACACGGCCATCACGGCCCGCCCGCCCCGCCCTCCGCACGCCACCACCACTGCAACCCAGGAGCTTGAGGACCATGAAGAAGATGTCGACCCGCGCCCGCGTCATCACCGGTGCCGTCGCCGCCGCCGCGCTCAGCGCCGGCACGTTCGGCGCGGTCTCCGCCAGCGCCTCCGCGCCCGCCGCCGAGTCGCGCGCCGCGGTGAAGGCCGACGCCCACAACCGCAACCTCCAGCAGACCACCCACCTGACGGTCGACGCCGCCACCAAGGCCGCGCAGGCCACCCTGGACGCGGCGGAGAAGGCCGGCCAGCGCGTCACGGTCGCCGTCGTCGACCGCAACGGCAACACCATCGTCACGCTGCGCGGCGACGGCGCGGGCCCGCAGTCGTACGAGTCGGCGGAGAAGAAGGCGTTCACCGCGGTGTCCTGGAACGCCCCCACCTCCGAGCTGGTCAAGCGGCTGGAGAGCACCCCGAACCTGAAGGACATCCCCGGCACCCTCTTCCTCGGCGGCGGCGCGCCGGTCCAGGCCAAGGGCGCCCCGATCGCGGGCATCGGCGTCGCGGGCGCGCCGAGCGGTGCGCAGGACGAGGAGTTCGCGAAGGCGGGCGTCGCGGCGCTGTCCCGCTGACCTCACGTCGGACGGGCCGCCGCGGGAGCGTGTCGTTCCCGCGGCGGCCCGTCGGCGTGCTCGGTGGTGCTCCGCCGTGCGCTCCGCGGTGCGTTCCGCCGCGAGCTCCGCGGTGCTCCCTACGATCGCCCCATGCGCCGACTGCCTCGGTTCCTCGTCCCTCTGGTTCCCCTGGCGCTCCTGGTCGGCTGCACCGACGGCGGCGTTTCGGGCGGCGTTTCGGGCACACCGGGCGCGGCCGGCCTGCGGGACCCGCTCTTCCCCCGCCTCGGGAACGGCGGCTACGACGTGCGCCACTACCGGCTCACCCTGGAGTACGACCCGTCCGCCGACCGCCTCTCCGGCTCCGCCGAGATCCTCGCCGACGCCACCCAGGACCTGAGCGCCTTCAACCTCGACCTGCACGGCATGGAGGTGGCGGACGTCACCGTCGACGGCGCGCCCGCCGCCGCCAACCGGGCCGGCGACGAGCTGACCGTACGGCCCCGGGACGAGCTGCGCCGCGGCGCCCCGTTCCGTACGGTCGTGCGTTACGCCGGCACCCCGCGCACCATCACCGACCGCGACGGCGCGGAGGAGGGCTGGCTGCGGACGGCCGCGGGCGGCGTGCTCGCCCTGGGCCAGCCGGCCGGCTCCATGGCGTGGTTCCCCGGCAACCACCACCCCAGCGACAAGGCGACGTACGACGTCGCCGTCACCGTGCCCCGGGACCTGGCCGCGCTGTCCAACGGCGAGTTGGTGCGCGAGACGACGAAGGGAGCCGCGCGGACGTCCGTGTGGCGGTCGACCGCGCCGATGGCGTCGTACCTCGCGACCCTGGTGATCGGCCCGTACGGGACGACGAACGGCCGCACCCGCGACGGGCTGCCGGTGCTGAGCGCCGCGGACCCGACGGTGGCGGCGCGCACCGCGGCCGTCGCGGGCCGCGTCGCGGAGGTGACGGAGTGGGCCGCCGGCCGCTTCGGCCCGTACCCCTTCTCGTCGGTCGGCGCGATCGCCGTACGGGACGGCGCGGCCGGGTACGCGCTGGAGACCCAGAACCGCCCGGTGATCCCGGCCGGCATGTTCGACCTGCGGACCCTCGTCCATGAACTGGCACACCAGTGGTACGGGAACTCGGTGACCCCGGCCAACTGGCGGGACATGTGGCTGAGCGAGGGCTTCGCGACGTACGCGGAGTGGCTGTGGGCGGAGGACCGCGAGGGCACCCCCGCGGACGATTCCTTCGCGGAGGCGTACGAGACGGATGCGAACTGGGCCTTCCCGCCGGCCGCCCCGCCGTCGGCGGAGCACGTCTCGGACGCGCCGGTGTACGGGCGGGGCGCGATGGTGCTGCACCAGGTGCGGCGGGAGGTGGGCGAGGAGAAGTTCCTCGCGCTGCTGAAGGGCTGGCCCGAGCGGCACCGGCACGGGAACGCGTCGACGCGGGACTTCACGTCGTACGCGGAGGAGGTGTCGGGGCGGGACCTGGGGAAGGTGTGGAAGGTGTGGCTGTACGGGACGGGGGGCCGCCCGAGGTGACGGGCCGCCCCCCTGCCCCGTGGGTTCTCGTCGTCAGATCCTCAGATCCTCAGGTCCTCAGAGGTTGACGCCGAAGTCGCGGGCGATGCCCTCAAGGCCGGCGGCGTACCCCTGGCCGACGGCGCGGAACTTCCACTCGGCGCCGTTGCGGTACAGCTCGCCGAAGACCATCGCGGTCTCGACGGCCGCGTCCTCGCTCAGGTCGTAGCGGGCGATCTCGGCGCCGCCGGCCTGGTTGACGATGCGGATGTACGCGTTGCGGACCTGGCCGAAGTTCTGCGAGCGGGAGACCGCGTCGTAGATCGAGACCGGGAAGACGATCTTGTCGACGTCGGCGGGCAGGCCGGCGAGGTTGACGTTGATCTGCTCGTCGTCGCCGCCGCCCTCGCCGGTGCGGTTGTCACCGGTGTGGACGATGGTCTGGTCCGGGGTGGCGCGGTTGTTGAAGAAGACGAAGTGCGCGTCGGAGGCGACCTTGCCGGCGGCGTTCACGCCGATCGCGGAGGCGTCCAGGTCGAAGTCGGTGCCCGTGGTGGTGCGGACGTCCCAACCGAGGCCAACCGTGACGGCGGTGAGGCCCGGCGCCTCCTTGGTGAGCGAGACGTTGCCGCCCTTGGTCAGGCTTACTGCCATTGGGACATCCCCTTAGTGTGCGCGTCTGTGTTCGCGTGTGCGGGCCGGTGGATCCGACCCCTACGGACCGAAACTACCGTCATCCCTTCATAACGTTGCCGGTGCGGTCGTGGGTTCCGGCGAATTCCAGGTGACGCGCGGCGGTCGGCCGGGGGACCATGGACCCATGCCCGGTCCCTACGTCATACGCGGCTCGGTCTCCCTCCCGGAGGCCGAGCTGATGTGGCGTTTCTCCCGCTCCTCGGGCCCCGGCGGCCAACACGTCAACACCAGCGACTCCCAGGTCGAACTCCGCTTCGACCTCGCCTCGACGACGTCCCTCCCCGAGGTCTGGAAGACGCGCGCCCTGGACCGCCTGTCGTCCCGCCTGGTCGACGGCGTCCTCTCCGTCCGCGCCTCGGAACACCGCTCCCAGTGGCGCAACCGCGAAACGGCAGCGACACGCCTGGCCGCCCTCCTCGCGGAAGCGACCGCACCCCCACCGAAGCAACGCCGCCCGACGCGCATCCCGCGGGGCATCAACGAGCGCCGCTTGAGGGAGAAGAAGCAGCGCTCGGAGAGGAAGCGGGGGAGGTCGGGGCGGGACTGGGGGTGACCCCGCGGGTGCGGGGACTACCTGCTCGGGCGCTCCACCCGCGGCATGTGAGAGGGACCACCCCCGCATGCGCGGGGACTACAGGCGCCGACCTGCGACTTCACATGCGGAGACCCTGGTTTTTACCCACTTCCCAAGAATGCGACAAACTGGACTCCTCAGCCCGCTCTCCTGAACACAGAACCTAGCGCACGGCCCGGGCGTCATCGCCTGCTCCAGCTCCCGACCCGTACGCCGTAGTCACGTACGCCATCAATGGCGCACCCAGCATCGGATTCCGCCCGCACCGGGTCGGCGCCGGCCGCGATGCGGCGCATGACCTCCACCTGCCAGGGCCGGGGCAAGAAGGCGATGCGATGGACGAGTTCGGGGCCGTCGATCGTGCGGAGGTCGGCGTAATCGGGTGGCGGTGGCCGCTCCCCGGCTGCGGCGTGCTTGGTCGCCTCGGCGAGGACGTCGCCGAGCGCGGCCGGGCCCGGCAGGAGGCGCCGTCGGTGGCGCTGCATCTGCCGTAGCACGGCCGCTCGCCAGACGACGGGCAGCGCGGCGTACTGCCGTAATGACTCGACGGCGCACGCCACGTCACCGTCCCGCGCCGGATCGGCCTCGGGCCACTGCTCGGCCCGCCCGGGCTCGCAGCGCACGGCGAAGTGCGCGACGTCGACGCAGAGCGCGACGATCTGCGGCCGGTACTCCTCGACCCCGGTACTGAGCGGCCACGCCCTACTGATCCGACGCCCGTCGGCGAGGCACCAGTGCAGCGCGGCACGCTCGTGGTCGGGCAGCGTCTCCCAGACACCGGACGTCGTGAGCGCGTCCCACACCATGACGGGCGCGTCCCCGGCGAGCCCGGCGATGGTGGCCCAGTCGCGCAGCCGCCAGCACGCGAGGACGTCCAAAGCGGTACGTACGGCAGCTAATCTTGATCCCGGGGATTGTTCATCGTTCACGAATTCAAGCCCATTTCTGTTTGTGTGGCCGCGGTGGCTGAGGGGCCGCAACTGTCGGCGGATTCTTCCTGTCCGCCGGCTCCACCCAGTTCACAGCGTTGGGATCTTCCCGGATTACGGGACAGCCCTTAGCCCTCCCGCCTGACGACTCGTTCGCGAAAACCAACGCTGGGTGCCGACTTTGCGGGAAGTGACGGCGAAGTCGTCATCCTTCTCGGGGCGTTCAGTTCGCTATCGTCGAGATTCGGGAGAAGAGGGGGCGACGAACAACTGTGCGCAACGATGCGTTAGCTGCTCACATGACCGCACTGGGGTGGTCTCCCGCCCGCTTGGCACGTGCGGTCAACTCCGTTCTGGGGCCCGATTACGTCGCCCGGACCACCGTGACCGATTGGGTCGCCAAGGGACGTGTTCCTCGCGACCCGTTGCCCACCATCACCGCCCACGTGCTCAGCGAAGCACTCGGCCGCCCCATCGCGCTCGTTGACCTGTGGGGCCCGGGCGTACGCCCCTCCACCTCCTGGGTGCGCGCGGACGACGGTCTGCTACCGCCCGCCGCGCCCGGCGCTACCGTGGAAGCAGCTACTCAGTGGGTTATCCACGATGGGGGCGACATGGAGCGCAGGACATTTCTGGCCGTCAGCGGCGCGGCACTCACGAGCACGGGCCTCAGTTCGATCCCCACACGGGCAAGTGCCGAGCCGACCAAGCCCATTCGCGGCCCGGCCGTTACGGAAGCCGTTGTCGACGTGATCGCCGCCACCGTCGATGCGGTTCGGCAACTTGACGACGCCGCGGGGGGCAACCGGTCTTCTCTCCACCATGCCCACCGGCAATTCACCCTGGTCGCCGAGTACGTGCGCAACGGTCGTTTCACGACAACTGCCGTCCGTGATCGGGCGATCAATTTGTGGGGGCAACTGGCGCAAACCGCGGGGTGGATGGCCATGGATGCCGGATTGCACGGTCTGGCGCAGCGCTATTTCAGCACCGGACTGGCTGCCGCCCACGATTCCGGTGATCCTGCATTAGCCTCCCACCTTCACGGGTGCCTCACCTACCAGGCCGTCACCTTGGGCCGCTTCCGCGACGCCGTCAGTCTGGCGAACGCTGGCATCGACGCCGCATCAGCCGCACCGCCCGCCGCACGAGCCCTCGCCGCCGCCCGTCATGCACACGCGCACGCCGCTCTCGGCGACGTTCATGGAATGCGGCAGTCGACCGAAGAGGCGCATCGCCACCTGGACCACACCGAAGCGCTTGAGAGCCGACCTCCCTGGCTGTACTGGCTCACCGACCTCAACGTCGTTACCGGCCAGACCCTCATCACCGCCGCCTTCGCGGAGGCGCCGGGGGCTCCGCGCCTCTTGGACGAAGCCGACCCGCTGATCACCCCCTGGTTGGGTACCCACGCCGAGCGCACCGAGGACCGGGACGCCCTTCTTCACGGGGCGTGGCTCGCCCGCTCTTACCTCCGGCGGCACGACCTCGAACAGACGATCGCCACGGCCGACTCGCTGGTGCAGTACGCGTCCACCGTCCGCTCCAGACAGGTCGAAGCGGCCCTCCGCGGCCTCGAACTCGATCTGGCCCAGCGCCCGGATCTTCGTCATCACCAGAAGGCCCTCGACCTACGAAAGCGTCTCAAGACCGTTGCCTTCCCAGAGTGAATGTGCCAGCGATCGGAGGGCTGGGGAACTGAACGTGGAACCGTGACAATTTCCCTGCGAGTCATCAAGGAGATCCAATATGGAAATCGCGACTCAGCCATGGGGGGTGAGGCGCCTTGCGCCGTACCCGACCAGTGTTGCACTGCCCTTCGCCCGAGCCGAAATCGATCCTGAAACGCAGGCGGCAGTTTATTTTGATGCGTCTGGGCGGCGCGTTGACATGGGGGAGGGCGGCAAGCACGGCACGAACAGGGCCACAGCGTCCCAGACTGCGACCGGGGCCGACGGTGGTGGTCCGCAACCGCCGAAGCCGGCGGACACGGACGCACTCGAAGACCACGTACCGGACTGACATGCCGGACTCGCCAACGGTCCTCGTGATCACCTCGCTGGAGGATGTCACAACGGATCTAGTGCTGAACGAGCTGTACGGCCGGGGTGTTCCGGTCGTACGGCTTGACCCGGCGGTGGACTTTCCCGATCTCGCGAGCATCAGCGCGCAGATCGAAGGAGCACGGCTTGCAGGCGATCTGACCACTCCGACCAGACGTCTGGACCTTTCTGCGGTGCGATCCGTCTACTGGCGTCGCCCGTCCCCCTACGGAGACACGAGTCGAGTCACCTCGCCAGAGCAAAAGTTCGCCGTTGAGCAGTGCCGAGCCGGCTATACGGGGATCTTGACGGCACTGCCCGCGCTGCACGTCAACGACCTCTTCCGGAACCGTGCTGCTGACTACAAACCTGCTCAGCTCACGACCGCGGCCCGATGCGGGTTCACGGTACCCAAGAGCATCGTGACGAACGCCCCTGCTGAAGCAAGGAAGTTCGTTGCCGCACACGGGGCCGTCATCTACAAACCTGTGCACGGCGTGCACTTGACCGACGAGAAGGGGCGGAGCCGGACTGTTTGGACCAGTCTCGTTGGTGTCCATGAACTCGACGACTCCATCGCGCTGTGTCCTCACCTGTTCCAGACTTGAGTACCCAAAGTCGCTGGCATCCGCCTCGCCGCGGTTGGCGACCACATGTTCGCCACGCGAATCGACAAAGAAGGCGACCATCTGGACTGGCGCTATGACCAACGGTTGATCACCTTTTCCCCGGTTCCGATACTTCCAGCGATCCGTGCATCGGTTCGGTCCTACCTTCATGCGTTCGATTTGGTGTTCGGGGCATTCGACTTCGCCCTCGACACCGCCGGCAGATGGTGGTTCCTCGAATGCAACCCCAACGGCCAGTGGGCATTCGTTGATCGACCCACCACACAGGCCATCGCGACAGCGCTCGCTGACACCCTCCAGAAGGGCACCACCGCATGACCACGTCCACCGCCGCCAGGGCTCTGCGCCGACAGCTCGTCCAGCACCTCGTGGACGAAGACGTCCTGCACGATCCCGAGGTGCGGCGCGCCGGCGAGACCGTCCCTCGGGAAGTCTTCCTGGGCCCCGCGATCTACCGGCCCAGCCCGCCGCCGGGTGTCACCGTGTGGACGCCCACCCGTCGCGTCGACACACCGTTGGACGAGTGGCTACGGCTCACGTACGAGAACACGACCTGGGTGACGCAACTCGACGGCGTCCTGGCGGAGGAAGCGACCAGTCCAGTGACCGGCGGCACCCCGACGTCCTCTTCCACACTGCCCGGGCTCGTCCTGTGGATGATCGAGCAGGCCGGCATCACCGCAGGAAAGCGCGTACTCGTCATCGGTGCCGGCACGGGTCTGTCGACCGCGTACATCTGCGAGGTCGCGGGCCAAGGCAACACCACCGCGGTCGAGACCGACCCCGTCGCCGCGGAGCGTGCCCGCAAGGCGCTCGCCGAGGCCGGATACGGTCCGAACCTGATCACCGGGGACGGGCTGCTCGGATACGCGGCGGGCGCGCCGTACGACGTCGTGATCGCGTTCTGCTCCATGCGGCACGTTCCCTACGGGCTGCTGCGGCAGGTGAGGGAAGGCGGGACCCTGCTCGTCACGCTCGCAGGGTGGGGGTTCGGCCACGGTCTGGTACGTCTCACCGCTGACGCGACCGGCGGAGCCGAGGGCCGGTTCCTGCCCGGCTACACCTCGTTCATGATGGCCCGTCCTCACGACCGTCCGCCCCACGGACCCGTGGAACTGCTCCCCGGCGACGAGCGTCCGAGCCGGATCGACCCCGCCTCGGTGGACGACTGGTCCGCCCGCTTCGTCGCCCAACTCGCCACCCCCTCCGCCGAACGGCTCGGCGTGGGTGCCGAACAGATCCTGCTGGACGTCGCCACGGGATCACAGGCCCGCACCCGACCGGACGGGAACGGAGGATGGACCGTCACGGAACGCGGCCCGCTGCGGCTCTGGAGCGCCGTTGAGGACGCCATTGCCACGTGGCAGCGCGCCGGCGCTCCGCACCTGTCGTCGTTCGGCATCACGATCAAGCAGGACGCCCAACGGGTCTGGATCGGGACCGCGGAGGGGCCGGGGTGGAACCTGCCTGTTTAGCAGTGCGCGTGGTGGGCCCCTCGTGGAGACGAGCGCGCCCAGTCCTGCCGCTCCGCGTCGATCACGGGACCTACCCCCGCATGCGCGGGGACAAGGTCAACCTGATCTGCGACCACCCGGTTACTCATCGGCCGAGTAGAGCAGTTCGATGACCCGCTCCTCGTACCGGAGGCGGGCCGGGGAGAAGTCGTACGGCATCTTGCCGATGGCGTCCATCGCGCTCATCCGCGACTCGCCTTCCTCCTCGTCGGTGGGCTCGTCCTCCTGGTCCAGGAGGGCGTCCAGGGACTCGTCCACGCCGGACTCGTCGGCGGCGGCTGTCAGGGCCGTCTCGTGGGCGCACCGTTGGGCGGCCAGGTCTTCGATGCGGGGGTCGTCGGGGGACACGGTGTCGTCCAGGGCCGTCTCGGCTTCGGTCAGGCGGTCTTCCTCGGCGCGTAGTTCGGGGTGGGTGGCCAGGGTGATGAACCGGGTGGCCTGGGCGGCGGCGCCCAGGGGGCCGAAGATGCGCTCGGTGACCAGGAGGGCGTCGAGGTCGGTGGAGCGCAGGGCTCCGGGGGGCAGGTCGAGCAGGCGGCTGCTGACCAGTGGTGAGAGCAGGCCCAGGGGGCTGCCCACCTCGCGGAGGCGGTGCACGGTCGCCCGTTGGGCTTCGATGGCGGCTGCCCTGGAGGCGAGGGAGTCCTCCAGCCGGGCCAGGGACTGCTCGATGCCGGTGGCGCCCTCGAAGCCGGCCCGGATGTCGTCCAGGGAAACACCCGCATCGGTCATCTTGCGGATCCACAGCAGGCGGATCATGTCGTCGTATCCGTAGCGGCGGCGGTCGTCACTGCCGCGTTCCGGCTCGGGGAGGAGTCCGATGGCGTGGTAGTGGCGGATGGCGCGGGGGGTGGTCCCGGCGAACGCGGCGGCATCGCCGATCTTGACCCGGCGGGGAATCGCAGGAAGGGGCATGCGGGGGAACCTCTCGACGTCGTGCTCGCCGCCCACTGGACCACATGCCGCTACGACACGTGCAAGCCGTGCTGCCGTGGGCGCGCCCGGCACCCCGCGCTGCCGGATCACCGTTGTCAGTGCCGGGTGGCAGGCTGCGCCCATGAGTTACGACCTTGCTGTCTGGGAAGGCGAGCGGCCCGCGGATGACGCCGCCGCGGGTCAGCGCTTCGACGAGCTGTACGAGGAGTACGTCGCCGCGGACGGGCCCGACGTTCCGCCGACGAAGCAGATCGCGGCCTTCGTCGCCGCGCTGTTGGAGCGGTGGCCCGACCTCACCGAAGACGAGGACGACGTCTCGCCGTGGTCGAGCGGACCGCTCATCGACGAGGCGAGCGGCCCGCTGATCTACTTCCCGATCCGCTGGAGCATGGTGGAGGAGGCGTCCGTCCACATAGCGGGGGTGGCGTCGTCGATGGGCCTCAACTGCTATGACCCGCAGGGGCAGTGCCTCTGGCCCGCGATGCGGTGATGCTGCGTACGGGGGCTCGCGGGGCGTGGGCGTCATGTTGCTGAACCGCTTGGATCGACCATACTGAAAGAGGTATGCGACCAGGGCGCCAGCCGCTGCATGCGACGAAAAGCGGCCCCTCGATCGAGTCGAATCGGTGCAGCTCTCCCTTGCAGTGGTTGAGGCCACGACTGCGAAGGAGTTCACGCCATGGCCGACATCTTCTTCGGCAACCCGGACAATCCCATCGTGCCGAGTTCGGCGATCATCCACGAATCCGATTCGTTCCAAGTCCAGTGGAGCGCGGTCAACCGCAGCGGCGTCGACGTCGGCGCCTTCACGGACCGGCTCGTCGTCACGAGCATCCCGGAAGGCTGCCCCGGCAGTGACGACGCCGAACATCCGGTGGTCTTCGACCGCACCTTTGACGAGCCGGCACTGGGGCCCGGCCAAGAAGCTCCGTTGCAGAACCCGACCGTAGGCCCCTTCGCGGCGGGTGCCTACCGGCTGACGGTGACGCTCGCCAACGACACCGGAGCTGGAGACTCAACGTTCAACTGCATCGACATCCAACCTGCTTAGGAGCGGATGCTCAGGAGCGGATGAGGTGGGTGGGTTTCGGACGGCGCGGGCCCCCACCTGCCAGAACCTAGCGCCCTCGCCCCGCGCCCGCATCAGACGATCGGATGACACCGGCGTCCCCCACAGCGACGCCCGCGCCGTCCGTGCGAGGCGGCATCGTGGAGGTAGTGACGGGGCACGAGTAAGCCGCCCCGTTGCGCACCACGCGAGGGAGCCGCCGATGAACGCCAGCAAGGCCAGCAAGGCCAGCAACGCCAGTAGCGCCAGGAACGACAACACCGCACTGCTCGACGCCGCCAAGCGCGGTGACGCAACGGCCGCACGGGCCGCGATCGACGCGGGTGCCGACGTCGAGGCGCGGGATCAGGACCTGCGGACGCCGTTGCTGCTCGCCGCGCTCGGGGACCACGTCGAAGTCGCGCGGGCGCTCGTCGCCGCCGGGGGCGATCCGAACGCGCAGGACGCCCGGCACGACAGTGCGTGGCTGGTCACGGGGGTGACCGGGAGCGTCGCGATGATGCGGGTGCTGTTGCCCGCCGGGCCCGACGTGACCCTGCGCAACAGGTTCGGCGGGGTCTCCGTCATTCCCGCCAGCGAACGCGGACACGTCGCGTACGTCCGCGCCGTCGTCAGCGAGACCGACATCGACGTCAACCACGTCAACGACCTCGGCTGGACCGCGCTCCTGGAGGCCGTACTGCTCGGGGACGGCGGGGCGGCGCACCAGCAGGTCGTGAAGATCCTGCTCGCCGCGGGCGCACGGCCCGACCTGGCCGACGCCGACGGGGTCACCCCGCTCCAGCACGCCCACCGCCGCGGCTTCGCCGAGATCGTCGCGCTGTTGAAGGACGCACAGTGAGGGCGCGCCGCAACGTCATCGCGGGCGTCGCGCTGCTCGTCGTCGTACTCGGCGGGTGCAGCGCCTCGGAAAGTGCCACGAAAAGTGCCTCGAAAAGTGCTTCGGAAAGTGCCTCTGAAAGCGGCGACAAGCCGGAGAAGGCCACCGCCGCGCCCACCGCCGCACCCCTGCCCTCCACCACCCCCACCCCCTCCGGCTCCCTCATCGTCGCCGACTTCGGCGCGGACACCGTCACCTTCATCGACCCCGCCCGCGGCCCGTTCGCGTCCGTGAAGGTCGGGACCGCTCCGTACGGGCTCGCCGTCGGCGCCGACGGGCGCGCCTGGGTCGCCACGGCCGAGGGCGTCGCGATCGTCGACACCCGCACCCGCACGAACCTGGGGCGCGTCCCGTACCGCACCGAGACCGGGCCGGTCACGGACGGCGAGTACCGCGGCGGCGGGATGGGCATCGCGCTGGCGCCCGACGGGAAGCGGGCGTATGTGGGTGTCAACGTGCCGGACGGGAATGGCACGTTGGAGGTCATCTCCACCGAGACCAGGCAGGTCGTCGACACCGTGCCCGTCGGGCGGCGGCCCTTCGACGTGGACGTGTCGCGGGACGGCGCCGAGGTGTACGCCACGAACCACGACTCCTTCGACGTGACCGCGGTCGACGCCCGCACCCTGGACGCCCGCCGCCACGAGGTCGCGCCGTACGGCACCGAAGGCGGGCTCGGGTCCTGGCTGAAGCCGCACTACGCGGCCGTACGGGAGGACGGACGGCTGCTGCTGCCCTTCGAGGGCGAGCGGCTGGCCGTGCTCGACCCGCGGACCGGACAGGTGGAGATCGAAGAGATGACCGCCAACACCCACCAGCACGGCGCCGCGCTCACGCCCGACGGCACGTTGCTGGTCGTCGGCACCGGGCCGATCGGCTCGGACGACGAGGACCCGTCGCTGACGATCCGTACGAAGGACGGAACGGAACGGGTCGTTCCGCTCGACGGGCCGCACGAGGACGTCGCGGTCTCGAAGGACGGGCGCACGGCGTACGTCACCGGCGGCTTCACCAGGTCCGGCTACTGGGACGGGATCACCGTCGTGGACGTCGCGACGGGCGAGACCCGCCGACTTGAGGGTGGCGAACGGCCTTTGGGCGCGGCGGTGCTCTAACTCGGCGTTGCTCTAACGCGGCAGCGCCCCGGCGGGACGGTGGTCTGAGGGCCGTCCCGGACCGGATCGGCGGATCGGTCTACCGAGGCGGTGCTGCGACGACGTGGTCGATCGCCGCGTCCACGCCGACCGTGACGTGGGTCGGGCGGAACGACTCCTGGCTCCAGGCGCGTCCGTTCGACACCCACACGCTGCCCAGCCCGAGCGCGTGCGCGCCGGCGATGTCGGCGTCTGCCGAGTCCCCGACGACCCACGCGCCATCGAGGGGGAGACCGACGGTCGCCGCAGCCGCCCGGAAGATCTCGGGCGCGGGCTTCTTGTGGCCCACCGCCTCGGAGACCACCCACCCCTGCACCAGCCGGTCCAGACCGGTGTTGCGGATCTTGGCCTCCTGCTGGGGCGTCCTGCCGTTGGTGACGATCACGCACGACCAACCGTCGGCGTGCGCCCGGGCCAGGGCTTCGCGGGTGGGGCCGAGCAGGGCGACGCGGTCGGCCGCACCGTTGTCGAGCAGGGCTTCGACGGGGACGGTCAGCGAAGGGCCGTACCGGAGGACCATCGCCGCGGCGACGTCCGCCCGCGGGGTGTAGCCGTTGGCGTCGAGGTCCGCGACCCACGCGAGGTCGGCCGCGGGCAGGTCGTGCGCGGCCAGGAACTCCGCGACGGCGTCGGCGAAGGCGGCGTCGCGGTCGACGAGGGTGTTGTCGAGGTCCAGCATCAGCAACGGCATGCGCGTCAGTAGACCACGCACCAGGGGCCGCCCGTGGGCCGGTTGGCACTGCGCCCAGGGGCACCGGTACGCCCGTTGGCACTGCGCCCCGGGCCACCCGTACGCCCGTTGAACGGGTCCCGGGCGCGTACCCCCGCTCTCAGCCCAACCGTCGGTAACGGCCCCGGAAGTACATCAGCGGACCGCCCTCCGCGCTCGGCAGGTCGACGCCCAGCACGCGGCCGATCACCAGCGTGTGGTCGCCCGCCACCACCCGCTGCTCGGTGCGGCATTCGAGCGTCGCGAGCGCCCCGCCCACCAGGGGCGCGCCCGAGACGGTGCCGCGGCGGTACGGGATGTCCTCGAAGAGCAGACGGTCGCTCAGGCGGCCCTTCATCGCGAAGCGTCCGGCGATGTGGCGCTGGCTCTCCGCGAGCACGGAGACCGCCCACAGCGGCTGCTCGGCCAGCAGGTCGTCCATGCGCGAGCCGTTGCGCAGGCTGACCATCACCAGCGGTGGGTCGAGGGAGACCGAGACGAACGCGGTGGCCGTCATGCCGGCGTCCTCGCCGTGCGGGCCGGCGTCCTCGTCGAAGGCGGTCACCAGGACCACTCCCGCGGAGAGCCGGGACATGGCAGCGCGGAAATCGTCGTTGCTCACCCCCTCAGCATGGGGGATGGCGGAGGCGGGGTGGGGACCGGAAGCGGAGGTCGTCTGCAGCACACCGGAACGCTAACCGGACGAATCCCCGCGCCGCATCGGGCCCCGGGCGCTGCCTTGGTCCTAGGACCTCAGACCCAGGGCCCGCGCCGCCCGCGGCCCGTGGGAGCTTGCGCGCCCTCGCCGTACGCCCCTGCCCGCGCCCGAGTGCCCGTCCTGCCGTACGCCCCGTACGCGCTCGCCCGCCCGTCCCGCCGTGCGCCCGCGCACTCCTCCAAACCGACGCCGTACCGCCTCCACACCGCCCCTACGGCCCCGCACGCATGCCCGATTTGCTAAGAGAAATCGCTGGTGAAGACCCAGTGGACGACGCCGCGCGTGCACGGAATGCCCATCTTCTCATGTGACTTGAGTCACAGAGGGCGCTATTTGTTGACCCTGTGTACCGAGTAGACAGCTCGCTGTGATTCAGTGGCCGGGAAACCGCGCACGGACCGAGCGCGAAACACGACCGTGAGAAGACCGCACAAGAAGGCCGAAGAGATACCTGGAGTCTGCTGTCGAGGTCTCGGGGAGAGCGAGCATGGAGACCGAGTCGGAGCCCTACGTCCGTCTTGCGACCCTGCGGCAGCTGCACAAGGTGGTCGCGGACCTCAACACCGCGCGTAGCCTCGCCGACACCCTGCAAGCCGTTGCCGACGGCATCGTGAAGGGCCTCGGATACGAGCTCGCCTGCGTCAACCTCGTCCGGGCCGACGGCGACCTGGTCGTCGCCGCGTTCGCCGGTAGCGCCGCCGCCGAAGCCCTGATCACCGGACGCGTGGGCCCCCGGGCCTCCTGGGAGCGCCGGCTGTCCATGGGTGAGGCGTGGGGCGAGCTGCGGTTCATCCCGCACACCGAGGGCTGGGTCCTGATCGAGGACGACGTGCCGCAGTGGCACACCGACGGCCCCGAGCCCCGTTTCGAGGACGAGTGGCACCCCCGGGACCGGCTCTACGCGCCCATGTACGGCTCCGGCGGCGGCCGGGAACTGCTCGGCGTCATCTCCGTCGACCGACCGCGCAACGGCCGGCGCCCCGGCCCGTGGGGGCAGGAGGCGCTCCAGATGTACGCCTCCCAGGCGGGCATCGCGATCAGCAACGCGCGACTGCGAGCAAACATGCAAAGGGCGCTCGTCCGGTTGGAGCGCGAGCAGCAGGCGCTGCGCGCCAGCGAGGAGTCCTTCCGGCAGGCGTTCGAGTACGCGCCCAGCGGCATGGCCATCGCCGAGATGGGCGGCGACCAGCACGGCCGGCTGCTGCGCACCAACGACGCGCTGTGCCGGCTGCTGGGCCGCCCCGCATCCGCGATGCGCCGCTACTCCTTCGCCGACCTGGTGCACCCCGAGGACGTGGGGACCCTGCTGCGGACCTCCGCCGAGGGCGGCCGGGCCGAGATCCGGCTGGGGCGGCGGGACGGCACGTACGTCTGGGTCTCGCTGCGCAACTCCGTCGTCGCCGACACCGCCGACGGGCCCCGCTTCCTGCTCACCCACGTCGAGGACATCGAGGACCGCAAGCGCCACGAGCTGGCGCTGGCCCACCGCGCCTCGCACGACGCCCTCACCGGGCTGCCCAACAGCGCCGAGCTGCGGGCCCGGCTCAGCGCCCGGCTGTGCGAGCGCCCGCAGACGGCGCGCGGCACGGCCGCGGCGGAGGCGTACGACTCGTACGAGGCGTACGAGTACGACGCCGAGACCGAGGCGATCTTCCGCCCCGACGGGTACTCCTTCGGACACCCCGGCAACCCCTACGACCACCACGTGCACGTCGTCGCGCCGTACGAAGAGGGCGCGGCGGGCGCGGCGGGCGGGAACGAGCCCAACGACGCCGGCGACGACGGCACCAAGGGCCTCGCGGTCCTCTTCTGCGACCTGGACGGCTTCAAGTCCATCAACGACCGGTTCGGCCACCAGACCGGTGACGCGGTGCTGGTCGAGGTCGCGCGCCGGCTCACGACGGGCGTGCGCGACGGTGACACCGTCGCCCGGCTCGGCGGTGACGAGTTCGTCGTCCTCGCCGACGGCCTGGGCGCGGCGGACGCCGCCGACCTCGCGGTCCGGCTGCGCAGCGCGATCGTCCTGCCGATCCGGGTGGGGGGTCGCGGAGTCCGCGTCGGCGCCAGCTTCGGCATCGGCTGGGCGAGCTGCGGAATGACCGTGGACGAGGTGCTGACCTCGGCCGACGAGCGGATGTACGTGGAGAAGCGGTCCCGCTCGAAGGTGCACCGGAGGGCGGGTTGAACCGACCGGCGGCGTCCGGGCGTCCCCCCGAGTGCCCCCGGGGACCCGTTCGGCCGTTACCCAGCGCCCGTACGCTCTTGTGGGTATACCGGTGCGGCGGCGTCCGGTGGGGCGCTCGGAGCCCTGCCGATCACGTGCAACACCGGACCAATCGGTTACTCCGAACCGGGTAGGCTCGCCCGCGTCGGCGTGCCGCCGACGACATGGTGAGGAGTGACAGGGATGACGGCCGCGAACAACGGCGGTAACACGCCGAACAACGGCAGCACGCCCGAAGACGACGACCCGTTCGGCTACCTCTACGAGGACGGACAGGCCGCGGGCGCCACTCGGCCCGGTCAGGGCCGCGGCTACGGCTACCCGGGTCCGGCCACCCAGCCCGGCGTTCCCCGTACCTCGTACAACCAGGTACGGGCCGTCGGCGAGCGCCAGTTCGGTGGCCACGCGCACGGCGGCCAGGGCCACGGCTACGGCTACCCGCCGCCGCAGCAGGGCCAGTTCCCGCCGCAGCAGGCGTACGGGCAGCCCACCGCGCAGTACGCCGCCCCCGAGACGTACCCCGGCGGCGCCCCTGCCCGCCCGGGTGCGCCGCAGGGCGCAGGCGCGAACGGCGGCGGCCGTGGACCGAACACCAAGGCGCTGCTGATCGGGGCCATCGCGGTGGTCGCCGTGGTCGTCATCGGCATCAGCGTCGCGCTGCTCACCAAGGACGACGACAAGGCGGACAAGGCGGGCGGAGGCCAGCCCACCACCAGCGCCGGCACCGGCGACTCGGTGAAGCCGAGCGACGACGCACCGGCCGAGGACCCGAAGGACGACAAGCCGAAGCCGCTGCCCAAGCAGGACGCGGTGACGCTGAAGCTGGGCGGGGACGCCAAGGTCGGCAGCGAGATCAAGGGCGCGAAGGGCCCCGGCGGGTCGTACGTGACCTTCGGCGCGGTCGGCAGCTCGGCGAGCTGGTCGGTGGACGTGCCGGCGGCCGGCGAGTACACCATGTCCCTCACGTACAGCGTGCCGGGGAAGGACGCCAAGACGACGCTGACGCTCAACGACGACGCGCCCCGCGGCATCAACATGTCGAACTTCGCGAAGGCCGAGGAGGGCGACTGGGAGCGTTGGACGCGCACCTTCGTGTACGTCAACCTCAAGGAAGGCAAGAACGACCTGAAGATCTCCTGCGAGCAGAGCGACCAGTGCGAGGTGCTGCTCGACCAGGTGTGGTTGAAGGCGGGCAAGGAGCGCTGACCGAGCGCCGCAACTGACGTGTGAAGGGCCCCGCGCACCGCGCGGGGCCCTTCTTCGCGATCCGTCGGGTCAGGCGATCCGTCGGGTCAGGCCGGCAACAGCGCCAGGAACTCCGCCACCGTCGTCGCCATCGCCTCCCGCGCCGGCGCCAGGTACTTGCGCGGGTCCACCACGTCCGGGCGGGCCGTCAGCTCCGCCCGGACCGCGGCCGTGAACGCGGTGTTCAGCGCCGTGCCGACGTTGATCTTCACCATGCCCGCGGCGATCGCCGCGCGGATCTCGTCGTCCGGGACGCCCGACGAGCCGTGCAGCACCAACGGCACCGGCACGGAAGCGCGCAGACGGTGGATCAGCTCGTGGTCGAGCGCGGCCGTGCGCTCGGTCATCGCGTGGGACGAGCCGACCGCGACGGCCAGCGCGTCCACCCCGGTCGCCGCCACGTACGCCGCGGCCTCGGCCGGGTCCGTACGCACCCCGGGGGCGTGCGCGTCCAGCGGCGGTTCGCCGTCCTTGCCGCCGACGCGGCCCAACTCGGCCTCCACCCACAGCCCGTGCCGGTGGCCGAAGTCGACGAGCTCCGCGGTGCGGGCGACGTTCTGTCCGTACGGCAGCTTGGACGCGTCCACCATCACCGAGCCGAAGCCGGCCGCCGGTGCGGCCTCCACCAGGGCGGGGGAGACGACGTGGTCGAGGTGGAGGCCGAGCCGGGCGCCGGACGCGCGGGCGACGGCGGCGGTCGCGGCGGCGACGGGGGCGAGCCGGCCGCCGTGGAAGGCCACCGCGTTCTCCGATATCTGGAGGATGGCCGGCCGGCCGGCACGCTCGGCGCCCGCCGCGATGGCCTCCGCGTGTTCCAGCGTGATCACGTTGAACGCGGCGACGCCGCTGCCGGCCGCCACCGCCTCGTCGACGAGTTCCCGGGTGCTGACGAGTGGCATCCTCACCTACCGATTCAAGGGATGGGACGGATAGAAGGTCCTAGGGCCTGTCGGCAAAGTCCGGCGTGGCCCGTCCGGCTGTGTTGCTGTCCTGGCAGGCGCGGTGGCGCCGTGGTGCGTGTGCGGTCGTGGCGTTTGCGGCCCGTCTGTGGCTTGTCGCGCAGTTCCGCCCCCTATGCCCAGAGGGCGTGGGGGGACTCCCAGCGCCACCTGTTTCGCTGCCCCCGTCGCCTACCTGGGGGACGCAGGGTTTTAGGGGCGCGGGGAACTGCGCGACAAGCCCACCACCGGCCAGCGGAGACCAACGCTCCCGCAGGGAGACGGCGGCTACGTCCAAGGCGCAGGGGTGCGCGCCGGACTTTGCGGACACGGCCTAGCCGCTCGGAGGGCGTTCGGTGACCGTGATGCGCGGCAGGAGCTGTTCGTACGCCGCGGCGTCGAACTCGCCCGCGGCCGGGGCCAGCACCGTCGCCGCCGACAGGGCGACCGCGCGGGCCACCCGCTCCGGCCACGGCACGCCGTCGACCAGGCCGGCGAGCAGCGCGGCCACGGTGGAGTCGCCCGCTCCGGTCGGGTTGCCGCGCACCGGCGCGGGGGTCCTGGCGTGCCAGTTGCCCTCGGGCGTGGCGGCGAGCAGCCCCTCGGGGCCGAGGGACGCGGCGACGGCGTGCGCCCCGCGGCGCCGGGCGCTCAGCGCGGCGCGCAGCGGCTCGCGCGCGCCGGTGAGCTGCGCCAACTCGTCCACGTTCGGCTTGACGAGGTCGGGGCGGGCCGCGATGCCGCGGCGCAACGGTTCGCCACTGGTGTCCAGCAGGACGGGCACGCCGGCGGTGCGGGCGGCGCGGACCAGTTCCGCGTACGCGCCGACGTGGATGCCGGGCGGCAGGCTGCCGCAGATCGCGACGGCGTCGGCGTCCCGCAGCAGCGCGCCGTACGCGTCGAGGAAGCGGGCCCACTCGTCGGCGGTGACGGCCGGCCCGGGCTCGTTGAGCTGGGTGGTGTCGCCGGTGGCCGCGTCGATGACGGCGAGGGTGCGCCGGGTGGTGCCGGCGATGGGGACCAGCGCGTCGTGCGGGGCGAGCGGCGCCAGCAGCTCGCGCAGAACCGTTCCGGTCGGTCCGCCGACGAAGCCGGTGACGACGGTCTCGTGGCCGAGCGCGGCCAGCACCCGGGCGACGTTCACGCCCTTGCCGCCGGGGCGCTCGCGCACCTCCGTGACGCGGTGCACGGCGTGCGGGACGAGGGCTGGGACCCGGTAGGAGACGTCGAGCGCGGCGTTGAGCGTGACGGTGAGCATCACCATCCGCGCCACCACCCCCTCATCAGCGTGCTCGTCGGCTCGGTACGTCGAGGTACGTCGAGGTCGTCCGGTCCGCCGCGCGGGCGCTCCGAACGGTTCTGATCATGCCAAACGGCGCGCGGTTGGCCCACCCCCCGGACGGGCCCGTGCGCTGTTCGGTGGTGAAATCGCCCTGTTTGGGCTCGACGATCTGTTTGGGCTCGTTATTTGGGCTCGACGATCCAGGTTCCCTGGCGCATGACGCCCTTGAGCGCGAACTCCTCGTCCAGCACCACCAGGTCGGCGTCCTTGCCGGGCTCCAGCGAGCCGACCCGGTCGTAGAGGCCGAGCAGCTTCGCCGGGTTCACGGAGATCGCCTGGACGATGTCCTGGACGGGGATGCGGTCCACGGTGGCCGCGCGCTGGAAGGCGGTGTCGAGGGTGAGGGTGGAGCCGGCGATCGCGCCGCCCTCGACGAGCCGCGCCACGCCGTCGGTGACGTCGACCGCGAGCGGGCCGAGCTGGTAGACGCCGTCGCCGAAGCCGGCCGCGTCCATCGCGTCGGTGATGAAGGCGACGCGGCGCGGGCCCGCGCGGTGGAAGGCGAGTTCGAGCGCCGCCGGGTGCAGGTGCGTGCCGTCGTTGATCAGCTCGACGGTGACGCGCTCGTCCTCCAGCAGCGCCGGGATCGGGCCGGGCGCGCGGTGGCCGAGCGGCGGCATCGCGTTGAACAGGTGCGTGGCGACGGTCGCGCCGGCGTCGACGGCCTGGACGGTCTGCTCGTACGTGGCGTCCGTGTGGCCGATCGCGGCGATCACGCCGCGTTCCGCGAGCAGCCGCACCGACTCGATGCCGCCGGGCAGTTCGGTGGCGAGGGTCATCATCTTCGCGGTGCCGCGCGCCGCGTCGATCAGCTTGCGGACCTCGGTCGGGTCGGGGTGGCGCAGCAGCTCCTCGCTGTGCGCGCCCTTGCGGCAGGGCGAGATGAAGGGGCCCTCGAAGTGGATGCCGGCGATGTCGCCCTGCTCGACGATCTCCGCGAGTTCGCCGGCGCGGCGGACCAGGAAATCGATGTCGGCGGTGACGAGGGAGGCGACCAGGGTGGTGGTGCCGTGCTCGCGGTGGGTCCGTACGCCGTGCAGCACCTCGGTGGCGGTGCCGCCGGTGAAGGACGCGCCGCCGCCGCCGTGGTTGTGCAGGTCGACGAAGCCGGGGACGACCCAGTGCCCGGTCAGATCGCGTACGGGGGTGCCCTCCGGCGCGGGGCCGGGGCCGACGGCGGCGATGGAGGTGCCCTCGACGATCACGGTCCCGTTCTCGACGGTGCCGCCGGGCAGGACCACACGGGCCCCGGTGAGGGTCGTGCTGTCGGCGCGAGCGGCGCCCGCTGCGCTGGTTGCGAGTGCGGCGCGTGCGGCCATTACGCGGTTACCTCCGAGTCGGTGGCGATCAGATCCCAGGCGAGCAGACCGGCGCCCAGGCACGCTGCGGTGTCTCCGAGGGCGGCCGGGACGATGGCGGGCAGCTTCTGGAACGTGACGCGCTCTTCGACCGCGGCCCGCAGCGGTGTGAACAACGTTTCCCCGGCCTCGGCGAGCCCGCCACCGATGATCAGGGTGCGGGGGTCCAGCAGGGTGAGCGCGGTCACGAGGCCGGCGGCGAGGGCGTCCACCGCGTCCCGCCAGACCGCGACCGCCCGCGGGTCGCCCGATTCGACGGCCTTGGCGCAGTCGGCGGCGTCCGCGTACGGGTCGCCGCTGGCCTCGGCCCAGGCACGTGTCACTGCGGACGCCGACGCCAAGGTCTCCAGGCAGCCGCGCTGTCCGCAGCCGCAGTCGGGTCCGTCGGGGCGGACGACGACGTGGCCGATCTCGCCCGCGTAGCCGTGCGCGCCGGCCTCTATGGTGCCGGCGATGCCGATGGCGCCCGCGATCCCGGTCCCGAGCGGGACGAAGAGGAAGCGGTCGTGGCCGCGTCCGGCGCCGATCCGGCCCTCGGCGAGACCGCCCGTGCGCACGTCGTGGCCGAGTGCCACGGGGATGCCGCGCAGTCGGCGGCTGACCATGCTGCGCATCGGGACGTCACGCCAGCCGAGGTTGGCCGAGTAGACGGCGATCCCGTTCTCGGAGTCGATGATTCCGGGCACGGCGACGCCGGCGGCGAGGGCGCTCTGGCCGAAGCTGCGCACGCCGTAGTCCCGTAGCTCCTCGGCGAAGTCGAGGATGGACTGCACGACGGCGTCGGCTCCGCGCTCGCGCCCCGTGGCGCGTCTGTCCTCGTGCAGGAGCGTGCCGTCCACCCCGACGAGGGCGGCTTTCATGCCGGTGCCGCCCACATCGAGGGCGATGACGTGTCTCACGCGGACAGTCTGGCGGCTACCTGGCGACAGGTCTAGTCCACTACCCCTAATTGTTGCGCAGACATACAAATCGATAAGAGGGGTTGTGTAGGGAAAAGTTCCTTTTGCTTTCGCGACTCCCCACGGACCCTTCACACGGGCCCTTCGTGCGGGGCGGCCTCAGTGGGCGTGGGCCAGCCGGAGCAGTTCGGGTACGCCCTCGGCGTCCCGGTGCGGTGCGAACCCCGGCAGCAGATCGCGCACCAGCGCACCGCAGCGCGGCGCCCCTATGCGCTCGGCCAGCGCCAGCGACTCCTTCGCGGCCCGCGCGGCGTGCTCCACCTCGCCGGTGTGCAGCAGGCTGCGGGCCTCGGAGGTCAGGAAGACCGCGCGCGTCTTGGACCGCGCGGCCGGCAGCAGCGTCATCCCCTCGCGGATCAGCCGCCGCGCCTCCTGGCCGCGCCCCAGGTCCATCAGGCACTGCCCCGAGTCCACCAGCAGGTCGGCCGGCGACATCCAGGCGCACCAGGCCGGCGCCGGCTCCAGCGCGGCCGTGCCCAACTCCCGTTCGGCCGCCGCCAGCGCCCGGTGGCACCCCCGGGGCTCGCGCAGCGCGGCCAGCGCCCGGGCCAGCCGCAGGTGGAGCAGCGCCCGCGCCGCCGGGTGCCGGGCCCGCGGCACCGCGCTCTGCAGGATGTCCACGGCCGTGGCCGGGTCCTTCAACCAGGTGGCCTGGTACGCCAGGTCGCTGAGCACCCCCGCCCCGAGGTCCCGGTCGCCCGAGGCGTAAGCGCTGTGCAGGGCGCCGTGCCAGAAGCGGCTCGCGGCGGCGTGCCGGTCCTGGTCGAACCGGTGCCACCCCACGGTCTGGGACAGCCGCGCCGCCAGCGCGTGCAGCCGCCGCCCCGCCGTCCGCCCGTAACGACCGTGCTCGATCAGATCGGTGACGGTCGTCAGATGGGCGTCCAGCAGCGCGCGGGTGTGCTGCCGCTGCTCGGTGACCAGCTCGGTCAGGTGCTCCCCGGTGGCCTCCAGCAGGCCGACGAGCTCCGCCCCGACGGTCTTGCCCTCCAGGGCCGGGATCGCCGCCGCGTGCGGCTCGGACCCCGCCCACTGCTGGGCGAGCCCGGTGAGGCCGGTGGTGCTGTACGTCAGGAACGCGCGTCGGTCCATGGCAGCTCGCAGGGCCTCTCGGAGAGCGGGCACGGGACTGTGCGGTCCGAGCGGGAGCGGATCGTCCCGGCCCGGCAGCCAGTGGGGCCAGTCGAAGGACTCGACGAGCCCCCGGTCGATCTCGAACACTTCGGCGAGCAGTGCCTGGGAGTCGGCGTCGGGAACGGCGCGGTAGTTCTCCCACTTCCAGATGCGCTGCCGCTCCACCCCGGACCGCAACCCGCGCCGCAGCGCCGCGCGCCGGACCTCCCGCGCGAGTTCGGGCTGGCTCCAGCCCCGTGCGGTCCGTGCATGGGCCAGTGGGTGGCGGATCGGGTCGTCCACGGCGTCGTCCCATCGTCCAGCGTCCCCGGCAGCGTAGGGGCGAATCCTCCGGGACTACAGCGGGACTACGGCCAACTCCCTGACAGCGCGGGGCCGCAGGGGGTGGACTGACGTCCACGACCGAAGTGATGGGGGGAGCAGTACGTGCTGAACGGCGATGGCGCAGGCAGCGGCTTAGTACCGGGGCACATGCCCGGGGCGAGATGGATCGGGGGTGTCGGATGACCCCCGCCCGAGCCCTGCACGCGACGGACTTCTGGCGGGAGATGGAGAAGGTGACCGCGGGCGCCGCGATGCGCGTCGACCGCCCCAAGGGCAGCCGCCACCCCCGCTTCCCCCACTGGATCTACCCCCTGGACCACGGCTATCTGGAGGGTACCCACGGCGGCGACGTGGAGGGCGTCGACGTCTGGATCGGTACGGGCCGGGTCGAGGTGACCGCCCTGGTCGTGACGGTCGACCCGCACCGGAACAGGGCAGAGGTACAGCTCCTGCTGGGCTGCACCCCGGCCGAGATCGCGGCGGTGGAGGACTTCTACCACCGGTGCCCGCAGACCGCGCTGGTGATCCCGCACCCGACCAAGGGCCGGGCCAACGACGACTGGTAGGCGTACGGGCGACGGGCCCGCGCGCTCGCGCGTTCGCGCCGCCCGTACGAGGGTCCGCGATGGCCGGATCTCATCGGTGGGCCCGTCGGACACGCCGTGGAGCCGGGGGAGTCCCTGCTCGGCCGGGCGGCAGAATCGCGGGATTCGCCGGATCTGGGCGAAACTTCAGGGTCGTTGTGTCGGAGCCGCCGGGGCGGGCGGCCGGGGCGACGGGAGCGACGGGGAAGGCCGGTGCCGCGCCGACGCGCCGGCGCCGCCCGCCTCGTACCGGACCGGGGCACCCGACGCGCACCGCCCCGCTGCGGGCCGTGGCGCCGGCAACCGCCCCGGGCTGTGTCCGCCACGGCCCGCGCCGGCAACCGCTGCGGGCTGTGGCGCCGGCAACCGCCCCGGCCCGTGTACCAGTCAGCCGAGGATCACGCTGCGCGTGAGGTTCCGCGGCCGGTCCGGGTCGTACCCCTTCGCCTCCGCGATCGCCACCGCCAGCCGCTGCGCCCGCACCAGGTCCGCCAGCGGGTCGCACGGCGCGTTGGCGACCAGCACGCCGCCGACCTGCGCCACGTCCACCGCCAGCCCCTCCGGCAGTTCGCCGAAGGCCCACGCCACCCGACCGGGCCCGGTCACGGCGATCGGCCCGTGCCGGTACTCCATCGCCGGATACGCCTCCGTCCACGCCCCGGCCGCCTCCCGCATCTTCAGCGCCGCCTCCAGCGCGAGGCCGTAGGTCCAGCCCCGCCCGAGGAACGTCCACTGCTCCGCCGCGAGCACCGCCTCCGGTAGCGGCTCGGTCAGCGCCAGCTCGGCGTCCACGGCGGCGTCGGCGACCGACTTCAGGCCCGGCACGACGTCGGGCCCGGCCCCGAGCCCCGCGCGCAGGAACGCCAGCGCGGTCGTCGCGAACCGGGTCTGCACCACGGACTCCTCGTCCGCCCAGTCGAGCACGGCCACCGCGTCCGCCGCGGCCATCACCGGGGTCTTCGGGTCCGCGGTCAGCGCCAGCGTCGCGACGCCGCGCCCCTTCAGCGCATCGAGCAGCTCCAGCACCTCCGTCGTGGTGCCGGACCGGGTGATCGCGACGACCCGGTCGTACGAGCGGCCGAGCGGGAACTCGGAGGAGGCGAACGCGTCCGTCTCGCCCTGCCCCGCGGCCTCCCGCAGCGCGGCGTACGCGATGGCCATGAACCAGGACGTGCCGCAGCCGGTCACGGCCACTCGCTCGCCGGGCCGCGGCAGCCCGTCGAAGTCGGCGGCGGCCTCCGCCGCCCGGCGCCAGGAGGCCGGCTGGGTCGCTATCTCGGTGGCGGTGCGGGACGGACGGGACGTACGGGACATGCGTCGGGCTCCTCGCGCGTGTGGACCACTTCGTACCGGGACGTGCTTAGCAGGCGGCCGACCGCCCCGGCAACGGTGGCTGCGGCGGGCCCGCGCCCACGAGCCCGCCCCGGCCACCAGAAATCGTCGGAAGTCGACGGAAGTCGACGGAAGTCGTTGGAGTCGTATGAAGTCGCAGGAAGTCGTGGGAACTCAAGGGAAGACAGGGGGAGCTCGCGGAAGTCGGGTGAAGTCGGCTGATCTCGTGGGAAGTGTGGGGAAGTCGCGGAGGCCCGGAAAGCTGATCGAGAGAAATCGAAAGAAGTTGCAGAAGTGAGACCCAGTGGCGTAGACCTCTGCATCCCCATGGTGAAAAATCGCTCGTCGATCCGGGCGGTGTCAGGCGTCTCGGGGGTTCGGGGGTTCGGCGACCCCGGGAGCTTTCGGGGTTCCGGAGGACGGCGGCCAGGTCGCAAGCGCGCGACGCGCCCACCGGGCGCCGCAGGCCCGCGCGCCACGCATACGGCTCAGCCGCCCGACCCGGCCGCTCCCGGGGGCGGCTCGCCGGTGACCAAGTGGGGAACCGCTGTGCAACGGCACCTCTTCGGACTGACCGCCACCCTCGTCGCCCTGTCCCTGGCGACGGCGCTCACGGGCTGCTCGTCGGACGAACCGTCCGACGTCACCCTCCAGCTCGTCGCCGCCGACTACGACGTCGACGGCGGCCAGAGCAGCAAGGAGTACTGGAACGGGCTCGTCTCGGCCTTCGAGGCCGAGAACCCGAAGATCAAGGTCGAGGTGCGCATCGAGCCCTGGACCGACGTGGACCGCACGGTCCGGGAGTTGGTGGAGGCGGGGAAGGCGCCGGACGTGGCGCAGGTCGGCGCGTACGCGGACTACGCGGCCGACGACAAGCTGTACCCCGCGGACGACGTGCTCTCGCTGACCACCCAGGCGAACTTCCTCCCCCCGCTGCGGGACGCCGGCGAGCAGCGCCGCGTCCAGTACGGCATGCCCTTCGTGGCCTCCACCCGGCTCCTGTTCTACAACAAGAAGCTGTTCGAACAGGCCGGCGTCGAGCGGCCCCCGCGGACCTGGGAGGAGCTGCGGGCCGCGGCGAAGCAGCTCAAGGACGACACGGACGTGAAGTACCCCTATGCGCTGCCGCTCGGCCCCGAGGAGGCGCAGGCCGAGACGATGCTGTGGATGCTCGGCGGCGACGACGGCGGCTCGGGGTACACCCAGACGGGCGGGACGTACGCCATCAACTCCGAGGCGCACGTCGAGACCTTCTCCTGGCTGAAGTCCAACCTGGTGGAGCCCGGTCTGACCGGGCCGGTCGCGCCCGGGAAGCTGAACCGCAAGGACGCGTTCGCGGCGTTCGCCAAGGGCGACGTGGGGATGCTGAACGGTCATCCGTCCCTGATCAAGACCGCGGAGGCGGCCGGGATCGAACTGGGGATGGTGGCGGTGCCGGGCCGCGTGGGCAAGCCCAAGACCACCATGGGCGTCGCCGACTGGATCATGGGCTTCAAGCAGAACGGCAACCGCGCCGAGATCCGCACCTTCCTCGACTTCGTCTTCGACGACGCGAACGTCCTCGCCTTCGCCGGGCAGAACAACCTGCTGCCGGTGACGACCACGGCGAGCCACGCGATGTCGGAGGACCCGAAGTACGCCAAGCTGAGCGGCTTCCTGGCGGAGCTGCCGAACTCGGTGCTGCCGCCCGTCAACAAGACGTCGTGGGCGTCCGTCAGCACCACCGTCAAGCAGACGATCGGGCAGGCCGTCACACCGGAGGGCAACCCGGAACAGGTGCTGGACGCGATAGCCCACGAGGCGTCGAAGGCGGAAGCGAAGGAAGAGGAGTAGGCCGGGCGCTGGTCCGCATCGGCAAAGTCCCGCGCGGTCCCGTGCAGCAGTGCCGCGCCTTGGCTGGCGCGCTTGCGCCGTGAGTGGCTTGGCGATCGTGGCGACCTCGGCCCGGTGGGGGTTGTTCGCGCAGTTCCTCCCCCCGTGCCCGCAGGGCACGGGGGACCCCCAGCGCCCCAAACCCCCTGCCCCCAGCCCGCAGACAAGTGACGGGGGCAGCGAAACAGGGGCGCGGGGAACTGCGCGACAAGCCCACCACCGGCCAGTGGAGACCAACGCTCCCGCAGGGAAGCGGCGGCTACGTCCAAAGGCGCAGAGGCGCGTGCGGGACTTTGCGGACAAGACCCAGGGTCCGTCGGGGCGCGGGCGCGGGCACGGGGCTACGGGCCGCGGCGTTATGTTGGACCGTATGACCGAGGCCGAGGAACCCGCTGCCGAGGGCCCCGGGCCCACCGGGCGCCCCGCCGCGCCGCGGCGCCGCGGCGCCCTGACCGATCGCGACCGCGCAGTCCTCGCGGTGGAGGCCCGTTCCTGGCCCGGCCCCGGCGCCAAGGAACGAGCCGTCCGCGAGGAGCTGGGCATGTCGCCGGTCCGTTACTACCAGCTCGTCAACGCGCTGCTCGACGACGAGCTGGCGCTGGCGCACGACCCGGTGACCGTCAACCGCCTCCGCCGGGTCAGAGACGAGAAACGCGCGCGCCGATAGGGTCGACGCCATGGGCAGCTCTCCGTACTCCCCGGACGCGTCACACACCCCCGAACCCGCCGAGCGCGGCCCCGGCGGTTCACCCGGCGCCAGCCCCGATCCCAGCCCCGGCCCTGGCCCCGGCGTCGCGCTGACGGAGCCTTCGACGCCCGCCGGCCGCGACGGGCTCGCCGCGCTGCTGGCCCGCCCCGAGAAGGCCGTCGTCGCCCTTGACTTCGACGGCACGCTCGCCGAGATCGTCGCCGACCCCGAGCAGGCCCGCGCCCACCCCGGCACGGTGCCCGCGCTCACCCGGCTCGCGCCCAAGGTGGGGCACGTCGCCGTCATCACCGGCCGCCCCGCCGGGGTGGCCGTGCGCTACGGGGGCTTCGCCGGCGTCGACGCCCTCGCCCACCTCGTCGTACTCGGCCACTACGGCTCCGAGCGCTGGGACGCGGTCACCAGCACGGTCCACGCCCCCGCCCCGCACCCGGGCGTCAGCGCCGTACGCGCCGAACTCCCCGGCTACCTCGACCGCTTCGGCGCCTGGCAGGGCACCTGGATCGAGGAGAAGGGGCAGGCCGTCGCCGTCCACACGCGCCGCGCCACCGACCCGCAGGCCGCCTTCGACTCCCTGCGCGAGCCCCTCGCCACCCTCGCCGCCCGCCACGGCCTGGTCCTGGAACCGGGCCGGATGGTCCTGGAACTGCGCCCGCCCGGCATGGACAAGGGCGTTGCCCTGGCCGAGTACGTACGGGAGGTCGGCGCCGAGTCCGTCCTGTACGCCGGTGACGACCTGGGCGACCTGCCCGCGTACGCCGCGGTCGAGAAGCTGCGCTCGGACGGATTGGCGGGCCTGCTGGTGTGCAGCGGCAGCACGGAGGTCACGGAACTCGCCGACCGCGCCGACCTCCTGCTCCCCGGCCCGGCGGCGGTCGTCGCCTTCCTCTCCGCCCTCGCCGAAGCGCTCTAGGACCTCAGGTCCTGTGCGCAATGTCCCGCTGCCTCGGCAGGCGCAGTAGCGCCGTACCCCGGCAGGCAGTGACGGCGGCTACGTCCCGCGGCGCAAGGGTGCGTGGCTCACGCTTGGGTCAGTGCCTCCAACTGGTCCAGGAACCACCGCCGCGGCGGAAGCGCCGTCGCCGCGGTGGCGAGGCGCTCCGTGCGCTCCGTGCGCTCCGCGTCCGGCAGTGACAGCGCCTCGTGGAGCGCCTCCGCGGTGCCCGTGATGTCGTACGGATTGACCGTCACCGCGTCCGCGCCCAGCTCCTCGTACGCCCCCGCCTCCCGCGACAGCACCAGCGCGCAGCCCTCGTCCGAGACGACGGGGATCTCCTTGGCGACCAGGTTCATCCCGTCGCGGATGGGGTTGACGAGGGCGACGTCCGCGAGCCGGTACGCGGCCAGGGAGCGGGCGAAGTCGTCCTTCACGTGCAGCACGACCGGCGTCCAGCCCGCCGTCCTGAACTCGTCGTTGACCGCGTCGGCGACGCGCTGCACCTCGGCCGTGTAGTCCCGGTAGACGGCGAGGTCCTGGCGGGAGGGGTAGGCGAAGGCGACGTGCACCACGCGCTCGCGCCACTCGGGGCGGGTCGCCAGCAGGTGCCGGAAGGCCAGCAGGCCGCGCACGATGTTCTTCGACAGCTCCGTGCGGTCCACCCGGACGATCGTCCGGCGGTCCGGTCCGCCGATCTGCTCGCGCAGCGCGACCATGCGCTCCGCGACGTCCGGCCGGTGCGCCCGCTCGCGCAGGAAGTCCGCGTCGGCCCCGAGGCCGTGCACCCCGATCCGGGTGTCCTTCAGCGCGTCGGGGCCCAGCACCTCCGTACAGCACGCGGTGAACGCGTCCGCCCAGCGGTGGGTCAGGAAGCACGTGCGGTCGGCGCCGAGGAGGCCGCGCAACAGCTGTTCGGCGATGTCGTCGGGCAGCAGGCGGAAGTAGTCCACCGGGGCCCAGGGGGTGTGCGAGAAGTGCCCGATGCGCAGGTCGGGCCGGCGCTCCCGGAGCATCCCCGGCACCAGCGCGAGGTGATAGTCCTGCACGAGCACCGCGGCGCCCTCGGCGGCCCGCTCGGCGAGCGCGTCGGCGAAGGCGCGGTTGTACTCCTCGTAGGAGCGCCACTGGCGGCGGAACTCCTCGTCGAACACGGGCTCCAGCGGCGTCTGGTACAGCATGTGGTGGACGAACCACAGCACTGAGTTCGCGATGCCGTTGTACGCGTCGGAATGCACGGCGGGGGAGATGTCGAGCATCAGGACCCCCTCCTCGCCGACCCCGCGCCGCACCGCCTCGCGGTCGCCGTCGCCGAGGGCGGAGCAGACCCAGAGGGAGTCCTCGCGCGCGCCGATCGCGGACAGCCCGGAGACCACCCCGCCGCCGCCGCGCTTGGCGTCCAGGCCGCCGTCGTCGCGCACGGCGTACGACACGGGCCCGCGGTTGGACGCGACCAGGGTCCGGGCGCTGGACGGGTTGGCGGAAGGTTCGGCAGCCATGTGGCAGAACTTAGCCCGCAGCCCCGGTCGGCAAACGCACATACGGTCGAGTGGCGTCTTGTCGCCGGTGGGGTTTCAGCCGGGTGCCCTCCCTGCGGCGGGGCGCGCTCCGGGCCGGGTGCCACCCCTGCGGCGGGGCGGACTCCGGCCGGGTGCTCAGCTTCGGCGGGCCGGCCCCGGGCCCGGGCTACCCCTTCGGCGGGGTGCGTCGGGCCCGGGTCGCCGCGAAGGCCACCGCGCACGCCGCGGCCAGCGCCACCGCCAGTCCGCCCAGCAGCCACAGCCGCGCTCCGGAGAGCGCGGGCGGCGGCGCGGCGCCGGCGACGGCGGCCACGACGAGGACCAGCAGGGCCAGCAGCCCGGTGAGTCGCAGGGCCCGTCGATGTCGGAGCGGTCGGGGCAGCGCGGGCCCCCGCCGCCGGGGTGTCAGCCGTGAGGTCAGCTGCGGTGTCACACGTTGCTCAGTCGCATACACATATAGGATTTTCAGCTATATATCGGCCACTATGCCGCACGACGCGCCGCGTACTCGGCGATCTCCCGCATCGGTGGACGCTCCTCCGTGTCCACGGGGTGCGTCCGGGGTACGAAGCCGTCCTCGCCCCGCTCGAACTGCGTCAGCGCGGGCCGCACCAAGTGTCCGCGGGACAGCCGGAGTTGCGCGGTGCGATAGATCGCCGCCGCCATCCGGCCCAGCGCCTGCCCGTCCTGGTGGCGGTGCTTGCGGGTGCCCACGTCGACCTGCGCGAGGGCGTCGAGCCCCACCGTGTGCAGCGCGTCGACGAGCAGGCCCAGCTCCACTCCGTAACCGACGGGGAAGGGGAGCCGCTCCAGCAGCGAGCGCCTGGCCGCGTACTCGCCGCCCAGCGGCTGGACGAAGCCGGCGAGCTGCGGCCAGTGCAGATTGAGCAGCGGACGCGCCACCAGCTCCGTGACACGACCGCCCTGACCTGCTGTTTCGCCCAACGGTCGGTCGTACATCGCCTTCACGAACTGCACCTGCGGATCGGTCAGCAGCGGGCCGACGATCCCGGAGACGAAGTCCGCGGAGAAGTCCCGCAGATCGGCGTCCACGAAGCAGACGACGTCACCGCGCGTGACCATCAGGGAGCGCCACAGCACCTCGCCCTTGCCCGGCAGGGCGGGGATCCGCGGCAGGATCTCGTCCCGGTGGACCACCCGCGCACCCGCCGCCGCGGCCACCTCGCCCGTACGGTCCGTGGACCCGGAGTCCACCACCACCAACTCGTCGACGAGCGGCACCCGCTCCATCAGCTCCCGGCGGATCACGGCGACGATCTCGCCGACGGTGGCCTCCTCGTCGAGGGCGGGCAGCACCACGCTGACCGTCGTCCCCCGCTTGGCCGCGAGCAGGGCGCCCAGCGGACGGTCCGCCGCCGACCAGGAACGTGTCGCCAGCCACCGCTCCACCTCATCGAGCACGTGCCCCCAACTCCTCCGTCCGTGCGGTCCGCCGCCCAGCCCTCCGGCGCCCGCTGTGACCCATCTCGCGGTTCGGACGACTATCTCAACCGCCCGGACCTTCGGTTACAGTCTTGAACAACGCGGATGGCCATCGCATGTCGGGGTCCCCGCGCCGAACGGCCCCACCGTTGAACGTTCCGATCGCCTCGTTCGATCTGTTCGACCCCGCCGTTCACAATCGAATACCGCTCATCCAGAGGGGCAGAGGGATACGGCCCGTTGAAGCCCCGGCAACCCTCCAGCCGGTCTCCGTCGTGCGGCGCACCATCAGCGCCGCAGCGTCGCGAGGCTCCCGGCTTGGGAAGGTGCCAAATCCGTCTCATGGCGAAACGCGCCATGAGGAAGATGAGGAGAAAGGGCCTCGCCTCCATGGCTGTGCAGACCGCCGCAAGCACCGCAACCACCCCCGACCTCGGCCCCGCCGCAGCGCTCTCCTGTCGCGAGTGCGGCGAGCGCTTCCCGCTCGGCCCGATCTTCGCCTGTGCCGCCTGCTTCGGCCCGCTGGAGATCGCGTACGACCTGCCCGCCGGCGACCCGGAGGAGCTGCGCAAGCGCATCGAGGCCGGCCCCGCCAACATCTGGCGCTACGCACCCCTGCTGCCCGTCCCCGCGGACGTCGCCGACAAGCCGAACGTGAACCCCGGCTTCACCAAGCTCGTCAAGGCCGACCGGCTCGCCGCCGAGCTCGGCGTCACCGGCGGGCTGTACGTCAAGGACGACTCCGGCAACCCGACGCACTCCTTCAAGGACCGCGTGGTCGCCATCGCCGTCGAGGCCGCCCGCGCCTTCGGCTTCACCACCCTCTCCTGCTCCTCCACCGGCAACCTCGCCGGCGCGGTGGGCGCCGCCGCGGCCCGCGCCGGGCTGCGCTCCTGCGTCTTCATCCCGTCCGACCTGGAGCAGGGCAAGGTCGTCATGGCCGCGGTCTACGGCGGCGACCTCGTCGGCATCGAGGGCACCTACGACGACGTGAACCGCTTCTGCTCCGAGCTGATCGGCGACCCGATCGGCGAGGGCTGGGGCTTCGTGAACGTCAACCTCCGCCCGTACTACGCCGAGGGCTCCAAGACCCTGGCGTACGAGATCTGCGAGCAGCTCGGCTGGCGCATCCCGGACCAGATCGTCGTCCCCGTCGCCTCCGGCTCCCAGCTCACCAAGATCGACAAGGGGCTCCAGGAGCTGATCAAGCTGGGCCTGGTCGAGGACCGCCCGTACCGGATCATCGCCGCGCAGGCCGAGGGCTGCTCCCCGGTGTCCGCCGCGTTCAAGGCGGGTCACGACGTCGTGCGGCCGGTCAAGCCCGACACCATCGTGAAGTCGCTCGCCATCGGCAACCCGGCCGACGGGCCCTACGTCCTGGACATCGCCCGGCGCACCGGGGGCGTGGTCGAGGACGTCACCGACGAGCAGGTCGTCGAGGCGATCAAGCTGCTCGCCCGCACGGAGGGGATCTTCGCGGAGACCGCGGGCGGCGTGACCGTCGGCGTCACGAAGAAGTTGCTGGAGTCGGGCGTCCTGGACCCGTCGCTCACCACCGTGGTCCTCAACACCGGCGACGGGCTCAAGACGCTGGACGCGGTCGCCGAGACCACCGGTCCGTCGGCGACGATCCGGCCGAGCCTGGACGCGTTCCGCGCCGCCGGCCTGGCTAGCTGACCCCAGGTCCCGGCAGCCCCGTCCCGGCAGCCCCTCCGTTCCCTACGACCGCCCCGTACCGCCCCGTACCGGCTTCGTACCGGCCCCGAAAGAGGCACCCATGAGCGTCAACGTCCGCATCCCGACCATCCTGCGCACCTACACCGGCGGTCAGGCCGAGGTGCCCGCCGAGGGCGCGACCCTCGCCGAGGTCATCGCCGACCTGGAGAAGAACCACACGGGGATCGCCGCCCGCGTCCTGGACGACCAGGGCAAGCTGCGCCGCTTCGTCAACGTGTACGTCAACGACGACGACGTCCGCTTCGAGCAGGGCCTGGAGACCGCGACGCCGGACGGCGCCGGCATCTCGATCATCCCCGCGGTCGCCGGCGGCTGAGCCCCGGGCTCCGGCCCGGCGCGGGTGATGCCGGCCGGCGCGGCCGGCATCACCCAGAGTCAGCCGCATTACCCGCCGCATTACCCTGAGTCAGCTGCATTGCCCCCTCCGTGAGACATCCGGAGGGGGCAATTCTGCATGGTTGAGCACGCTACAGTTGGGGAACGCCCCTTCGCCGACCGCTCTCGCCCACGTATCGAATTGCGCCCGGGCTCGATAAGAAGCAGCCAATGTGTGGCGTACTTGTGTCGCTTAAGTTCCTTTTGTCCGGCCTGGTTTGCCCCGGAATTGCGGTAATCCAACCTAATTACCCGATCGTAGGTTCCAGGAATTCTCGTCCGATTGACCTGTTGCAGAGGGCAGTTGGGCAGATACATTCAGCCGCGGTCGACGCGTTCCGGCGCACTCCAGTGAGCGGGTAGGGGTCTGACCCGGGTCCGCGAGGTGCGGTCCTGTGCAAGGGCCAGTAATAGGGGAGTTGGGCATGGCTCAGGGCACCGTCAAGTGGTTCAACGCGGAGAAGGGGTACGGCTTCATCGCGGTCGACGGTGGTGCGGACGTATTCGTCCACTACAGCGCGATCCAGATGGACGGCTACCGCACCCTGGAGGAGGGTCAGCGGGTCGAATTCGAGATCTCGCAGGGGCAGAAGGGCCCGCAGGCCGACATGGTGAAGATTTCGGCCTGAGTCCCGCTCCGGCGTACTCACGCACTTGAAGGGCCTCGCACCCCGGTTGGGGTGCGAGGCCCTTCTGTGTGCTGCCCGGCCCGCTTCTTGCGCGCACCCGGCCTGCGTTTGCCCGACCTGCCGGATCGTCCCCTGGGTGCCCCGTCGGGTATCCCGCGGTGTTCCTCGGCCGGCCCCGCGTCCCGCGCTCCTTCCAGCGCGGCCGGTTCCCTCCGTCGCGGGGGTCGGGGGAGGGTCGGACGCTTGCACTCTCGGGTGGCGAGTGCTAATCATTGGCGTTAGCACTCTCCGGGTGAGAGTGACAACGAAGGGCCGGGTCGGTGAGGCCCGCTCGCCGTGTGGCGCATGGAGCCACTGGTGCGGGCAGGCCGTCCGTCGCGGGCGCCAGCGCGGTCCGTAGAGCTTCCCACCCAGTCCGTGGAGGACACTTCACATGGCAAAGATCATCGCGTTCGACGAGGAGGCACGGCGCGGTCTCGAGCGCGGGATGAACCAGCTCGCTGACGCCGTCAAGGTCACCCTTGGCCCCAAGGGTCGCAACGTCGTCCTTGAGAAGAAGTGGGGCGCCCCCACGATCACCAACGATGGCGTGTCCATCGCCAAGGAGATCGAGCTCGAGGACCCGTACGAGAAGATCGGCGCCGAGCTGGTCAAGGAAGTCGCCAAGAAGACGGACGACGTCGCCGGCGACGGTACGACCACCGCCACGGTTCTGGCCCAGGCCCTGGTCCGCGAGGGGCTGCGCAACGTCGCGGCCGGCGCCAACCCGATGGCCCTCAAGCGCGGCATCGAGAAGGCCGTCGAGGCCGTCTCCGCCGCCCTGCTTGAGCAGGCCAAGGACGTGGAGACCAAGGAGCAGATCGCCTCCACCGCCTCCATCTCCGCCGCCGACACCCAGATCGGCGAGCTGATCGCCGAGGCCATGGACAAGGTCGGCAAGGAAGGCGTCATCACGGTCGAGGAGTCCCAGACCTTCGGTCTGGAGCTGGAGCTCACCGAGGGCATGCGCTTCGACAAGGGCTACATCTCGGCGTACTTCGCGACCGACATGGAGCGCATGGAGGCCGTCCTCGACGACCCCTACATCCTCGTCGTCAACTCCAAGATCTCCTCGGTCAAGGACCTGCTCCCGCTCCTGGAGAAGGTCATGCAGTCCGGCAAGGCGCTGCTGATCATCGCCGAGGACGTCGAGGCCGAGGCCCTGTCCACGCTGATCGTCAACAAGATCCGCGGCACCTTCAAGTCCGTCGCCGTCAAGGCTCCGGGCTTCGGCGACCGCCGCAAGGCGATGCTGAACGACATCGCCATCCTCACCGGCGGCACGGTCATCTCCGAGGAGGTCGGCCTCAAGCTGGAGAACGCGGGCCTCGACCTGCTCGGTCGCGCCCGCAAGGTCGTCATCACCAAGGACGAGACGACCATCGTCGACGGCGCCGGTGACAGCGACCAGGTCGCCGGTCGGGTCAACCAGATCCGCGCCGAGATCGAGAACTCCGACTCGGACTACGACCGCGAGAAGCTCCAGGAGCGCCTCGCGAAGCTGGCCGGCGGCGTGGCCGTCATCAAGGCCGGCGCCGCGACCGAGGTGGAGCTCAAGGAGCGCAAGCACCGCATCGAGGACGCCGTTCGCAACGCGAAGGCCGCAGTCGAGGAGGGCATCGTCGCCGGTGGTGGCGTTGCGCTGCTGCAGGCGTCCGCCGTCTTCGACAAGCTGGAGCTCGACGGCGACGAGGCCACCGGTGCCAACGCCGTCAAGCTGGCCCTGGAGGCCCCGCTCAAGCAGATCGCCGTCAACGGCGGTCTTGAGGGCGGCGTCGTGGTCGAGAAGGTGCGCAACCTGACCCCGGGTCACGGTCTGAACGCCGCGACCGGCGAGTACGTCGACATGATCGCCGAGGGCATCCTCGACCCGGCGAAGGTCACGCGTTCCGCGCTGCAGAACGCCGCGTCGATCGCCGCGCTGTTCCTGACCACCGAGGCCGTCATCGCCGACAAGCCGGAGAAGGCCGCTGCGGCTGCTCCGGGCGGCATGCCGGGCGGTGACATGGACTTCTGATCCCGGGGGAAGCATCTCCAGGATCGGCAGGGCCGGTTACGTACGAAGGGCGGCACCCCACTCCCAGGGGGTGCCGCCCTTCGGCGTGCCCGGCCTTTTCGCGTGCCTGGTCTTTCCGCCCGCTCGACGTTTCCGCGTGCTTGGCGTTTCCGTATCCCCTGGTCCTTCGCCCTCCCGGTGCTTCGCTTCCCGTCGCTTCGCTCACGGCCCTTTGATGACCCGGAGTCGGCCCCTGACGCGGACCCCGAGTCGAGCCCGAGTCGAGCCCTGAGGTCGGCCCTTATTCGCCCCTGAGTCGTATGAAATTGCAGGGGCGGTGGAGGGGGCGGCGAAGCGGCTGATAATCGACCCCTGAGGATGGCGGAATTCAACTGCGCCCGCAGAATGATCCGGAAGTCGGGGAGATAAGACCGCAGGCTTACTCGGCTACCGCTCGCCGGGTGATTCGCAAAGGGGTCCCGTCGGGCCAAGGTCGTAGGTGTCCAGATAGCCGAGCGGGAGGACCCTTCCGTGTTGGTACGACGCCTTGTTCCCGTGCTCGCGGCAGGTCTCGCGGCGAGTGCGCTCGCGGTCCTGACCCCCGCGGTAGCGGTGGCGGCACCGCAGTCACGCCCGCCGTCGCAGGCCGCTTCGCCGTCGGGCCTCGCGTGGCAGCGGTGCGGAGCTGACACCCCCGCGGACTTCGAGTGCACCACGGTCAAGGTGCCGTTGGACTACCGGGCGCCGGGCGGCAAGAAGATTGACGTCGCCGTCTCCCGGATCAGGACCGCGGACCCGGCCAAGCGGCGTGGCGTGCTGCTCTTCAATCCCGGTGGTCCCGGCGGCCCGGGCCTCGGCATGCCGCCGGAGTTCCGCGACGCCCTGCCGCGCTCCGTGCTGGACCGCTTCGACCTCGTCGGCTTCGACCCCCGGGGCGTGGGCGAGAGCACCCCGCTCGCCTGCGGGCTCTCCGACGAGGAGAAGCTGTGGCCGCGGCCTTACGTCCCGGGCGCCTTCGCGGTCGACGTGGCCCGCGCCCGTGGCACCGCGGACAAGTGCAGGGCTGAGCACGGCGCCGATCTGAAGCACTTCACGACGCGCAACACGGCGCGGGACATGGACGCGATCCGGGCCGCGCTCGGCGAGCCCAAGCTGTCGTACGTCGGCTACTCCTACGGCACGTATCTGGGCGCGGTGTACGCGCAGTTGTTCCCCCAGCGGGCGGACCGGATCGTGCTGGACAGCGCCGTCGATCCCGCGCTGGCCTGGCGCGAGACGTTCCGTCACTGGGGCCCCGACGCGGAGAAGGCGTTCGAGCGGTGGACGCGGTGGGCGGCCGGGCGTCATGCGCAGTACGGGCTCGGGGCGACGCCGCGTGCGGTCTCCAAGACGTTCTGGGACCTGGTCGCCCAGGCCGACCGGACCCCCGTCACCGTCGGCAGCCGCAAGGTGTCCGGCGTCGAGATACGCGACGAGATGCGTCCCTCCGTCTACGAGGTCCGGCACGCCAGCGAGTTGGTCGCGATGCTGAAGGAGGCGGCTGCCGGGAAGCCGGTGCCGGACGTGCCGGCGGATCCGCCCATGAGTGACAACGAAGCGTCCTTGCAGTTCGCGATCGTGTGCGGCGACGTTTCGTGGCCGAAGGACCCGCGGACCTACCGCAAGGACGCGCTGCGGGACGGCGCCCGCTTCCCGCTGTACGGGGACTTCGCCTCCCACATCAACCCGTGCGCGTTCTGGGACCGCCCGGCCGAGCGCGTCACCGTCGTGGACAACCGCGTCCCGGCCCTGATCGTGCAGAACGAGTGGGACTCGCAGACCCCGCTGGCGACGGCGCGGGGCATGCAACGGGCGATGAAGGGGGCGCGGATGGTCACGGTCGACGAGGGCGAGGGCCACGGCGTGTACCTCTTCGGCAGCGCCTGCGCCAGCGACGTGACGTCGGAGTACCTGGCCACGGGGCGGCTCCCGGCGAAGGACGTGACGTGCCGGGCCGAGCCGGGTGCCCGGCGCGCGGCTCCGGTGGACCTGCCGAAGGTGGGGGTGCTCATAGGCGCGGGCGCGGCTCGCTGAGCCGACCGTGCCCGCTGGACCGCGACCGTCGGGCCGTGACTGCCGGGCCGCGCCCAGCGGGCCGACCGCCCGGGCCGGCTACCCCCGGCCGGCTGGCCCTCTCAGGGCCCGGCTGGCTCCCCGGCCCGGCTGACCCTCGGCTGGATCGCTCCCTTGATCGCCGGGCCGGCGTGACTGACCGGCCCGGTCCCGGGGCGGCCGTACGATCCCCGTCCCTCGTACGGCCGTCCCACCCTCGACTGCCGGCCGCCCTCCTCCGGTTGGCCGGTGTCCCAGCGCGCCCCGGACCGACCGCCGGTGCGCGCCACGAGACGAACGGAAGGAACGACCTTCGTGCAAGCCAGAAGACTGGTCCCCGTGCTTGCGGTGGGCGTGCTCGCGCCGCTGGCCCCCGCGGTGGCCGTGGCCGCGCCCGTACCCCCGGCCGCATCCGCCGCGTTGGCCCCGGCCGGCGGTGCTCAGCAGCCGGTGTGGCAGCAGTGCGCCACCGACCCCGCGCCCGACTACCGGTGCGCCACGATCAAGGTGCCGTTGGACTACGGGGCGCCGGGCGGCAAGCAGATCGACGTCGCGATCTCCCGGTTGAGCGCAGCGGACCCGGCCAAGCGGCGCGGGGTGCTGCTGTTCAACCCCGGCGGCCCCGGTGGCAACGGCCTCGACATGCCCCTGATGATGCGGGAGTTGCTGCCGCAGTCCGTCAAGGACCGGTACGACCTGATCGGTTTCGATCCCCGCGGCGTCGGGCAGAGCGCCCCCGTGCGCTGTGGGCTGACCGATGAAGACCTTGATCTGGAACGCCCCTTCAAGGAGCGGACGTTCGCCCGGGACACCGCGCTCGCGCGCTCCTTCGCGGACAAGTGCCGGGCCAAGCACGGCGCCGACCTGAAGCACATCACCACCCGCAACACCGCGCGGGACATGGACGCGATCCGCACGGCGCTCGGCGAGAAGAAGATCAACTTCTTCGGCTACTCCTACGGCACGTATCTGGGCGCGGTCTACACCCAGCTGTTCCCGCACCGCGCCGACCGCTTCGTGCTGGACAGCGCGGTGGACCCCAAGCGGGCCTGGCGGGCGGACTTCCGGCTCTGGGCGCCGGAGACGGAGAAGGCGTTCGAGCGGTGGACGCGGTGGGCCGCCGGGCGCCATGCGCAGCACGGCCTGGGTTCGACGCCGCGTGCGGTCTCCAAGACGTTCTGGGACCTGGTCGCCCGGGCGAACCGCGCCCCCATCAAGGTCGGTACGACTCCCCTGGACGGCGACGACATCCGGGCCAGGATGCGCGCCGGCTTCTTCCAGCCGAGCGTGGCGACGGAGAGCGTGCAGATCCTGCGGGACGCCGTGGCCGGGAAGCCCACCCCGGAGCTGCCCGGCATGCAGTTGGACGAAGGGTTCGCCTCCGCGCTGTGGGCCGTGAGCTGCGGCGACGCCCCGTGGCCGAAGGACCCGCGGACGTACCGCAAGGACGCCCGGCGGGACGCCGCCCGCTTCCCGCTGTACGGGGACTTCGCCTCCCACATCAACCCGTGCGCGTTCTGGGACGACAACGTCGAGCCCGCCACCGTCGTGGACAACCGGGTCGGCGCGCTCATCGTGCACAACGAGTGGGACTCGCAGACCCCGCTGCCCGACGGTGTCGGACTGCGCGAGGACATGAAGGGGGCGCGGATGGTCTTCGTCGACGAGGGCGAGGGCCACGGGGTCTACGGTTCGGGCACCAGCAGCTGCGCCGAGGCCCTGACGAACACCTACCTCCTCACGGGCCGCCTCCCGGCGAAGGACACGACCTGCACCCCGGATCCGGCGGGTGCGCACGAGCGGCGGCACCACACCGAGTTGCCGTTCCTCAGCTCCACGGCGCGCGTCGCCCCCGGCGCGACGTCCGCTCGATGACGCATGCGCGCCTCTGAGCATGCCCGTACGTACGAGAAAGGACAGCACGTGCAGTCAAGACGTATCGCTCCCGTCCTCGCGGTGAGCGTCCTGGCGACCCTGGCCCCCGCGGTGGCCGTCGCCGCCCCTGCGAACGCCGCGCCGGCGAACTCGACGAACTCGACGAACTCGACGAACGCCGCGGCGCAGCCGCTGACGTGGCAGCGGTGTGGCGCCGACACCCCCGCGGCCTTCGAGTGCGCCACGATCAAGGTGCCGTTGGACTACCGGGCGCCGGGCGGCAAGAAGATTGAGGTCGCGATATCCCGGACGAAGGCCACCGACCCGAAGAAGCGGCGCGGCGTGCTGCTCTTCAACCCGGGCGGGCCCGGGGGCTCCGGCGTCGGAGACCCGATGGTGTGGGGCGGGATGCTGCCGCAGTCCGTGAAGGACCAGTACGACCTGATCGGCTTCGACCCGCGGGGCGTCGGCAAGAGCACCCCCGTCGAGTGCGGTACCGCACCGCAGGAGCGACGGGTCCTGCTGCCGTACTCGGAGGCGACGTTCGACTCGTCCGTGGCGTGGGCGCGCACGTTCGCGGACAAGTGCCGGGCGAAGTACGGCGCCGATCTGAAGCACTTCACCACCCGCAACACGGCGCGGGACATGGACGCGATCCGGGCCGCGCTCGGCGAGAAGAAGATCAGCTATGTGGGCGTCTCGTACGGCACGTACCTGGGCGCCGTGTACACCCAGATGTTCCCGCACCGTTCGGACCGCATCGTGCTGGACAGCTCGGTCGACCCGAGCAAGGCGTGGCGGGGCACGCTGCGCGCCTGGGCCACCGGCGCGGAGCCGGCGTACGACCGCTGGACGCGTTGGACGGCGCAGCACCACGCGAAGTACGGCCTGGGGGCGACGCCGGAGGCGGTCGACAAGAGCTTCTGGGACCTCGTCGCCCGGGCGGACCGCGAGCCCATCAGGGTCGGTGACGAAGTCCTCGACGGCCCCGTGCTCCGCGAGACGATGCGCCGGGCGTTCTTCCACCGTGCCCTGGGCGCGGAGATCCTCGTCATGGTGAAGAAGGCCGCAGCCGGCGAGCCGGTCGAGCCGCCGCCGTCGTACGTCGTCCAGGACAACGAGATGTCGCTCTTCCAGACGATCGTCTGCGGCGACGCGTCCTGGCCGCGCGACCTGGCCACCTACCGCCGCGACGCGGCCCGCGACGCCGCGCGCTTCCCGATCTACGGCGACTTCGGCTCCAACGTCACGGCGTGCGCGTTCTGGGACGACCCCGTCGAGCCGGCGACGAAGGTCAACAACCGGGTCGGCGCGCTGATGCTCCAGGCGGAGTGGGACTCGCAGACCCCGCTGCAGGAGGCGAAGGGGATGCACCGGGCGATGAAGGGTTCCCGGATGGTCACGGTCGACGAGGGCGAGACGCACGGCGTGTACCTCGAAGGCGTGAGCAGCTGCGCGGACGCGGTGGCGACGGCGTATCTGACGACGGGCAAGCTCCCGGCGAAGGACGTGACGTGCGCGGCGAACCCGACCCCGCCGCCGTCGTCCTCCCAGCTTCCGGAGACCGCGGACCCGCGCAAGCGCCTCCCGCTCCAAGGCGGCTTCTGACACCCGCCCCCCGGGCCTTCCTGCCCTGACGGGCCTCACTCATAGCGCGCGCGTGGGCGGGCGCGGGCGGTGACCAGCAGGCTTTGTTGGTCGCCGCCCGCTCTGCCGGTCGCCCGGTCGCCCGTCAGCTCCCGGTCATCGGGGTTCCGCGCTGCTCTGCTCCGTCACCCACTCCAGATACGCCTCCGACCCGTCGTCCACCGGGAGCACGATCCACTCCGGCACGTCGTACGAATGCGCCGCCGACACCCATGCCGTGAGCTCCGGCAGCCGGGACCGGGTCGTCTTGTACGAGATGCGCCACTCGCGGTCCGTCTGGACCTCGCCCTGCCAGCGGTAGAACGCCTTGATGGGGGGATCGACGTGGGCACACGCCGCGAGGCGGGCGTCCACCGCTCCGTGGGCCAGGGCTTCGGCCTTGTCCTCGGCGTCGACGGTGGTCTGGGCGATCACGATCTCCGTGGTCACGGGCGCACTCCTCCTTCGGGGAGGTGAGCTTATCCAGGCCCTGTTTCCGTGCTTCCTGCCTCACGGAGGCCCGGAGGCCCGGAGGCCCGGAGGCCCGGAGGCCCGAGGCTGGAGGCCCGGCGCACCCATGAGAAGTCCCCTCATCTCGGCACGGAGTTCTCATCTCTCTTGATCCGGGCGCGCGTTCCTCCCTAGCTTCGCAAGTGCGGTGGACTCCGAGACGTTCACGTTGTGCGGCGCAGTGTTGCAACACTCCCCACGAAGGAGCGTCGTTGAGCACACTCATCACACCGAGGGCGGGCCGGAGCGCCGTCGCCCTTCTCGTCGCCGTCGCCCTGTGGGCGGGGGTGCTGGTGGGCGGGGCGACGCCCGCGTACGCCGTGCCCGCGGCCACGAACGTGCGGGCCGCCGCCGTCACCGATCGGACCGTGACCGTGGCCTGGGACGCGCCCGTACCCGGCACCGACGTCGTCGGGTACCGGGTGCTGCGCGACGGGCACGACGTCGGACGGACCCAGCCGGGCGTGCTGACCTTCACCGACCGGGGGCTGAACGTGGCCACCGAGTACCGCTACTCGGTCGTCGCGGAAGCCCCGCCCGGACAGAACCAGTACGAGAGCCTGCCGGGGTAATCCGTACCGGCGGCACCGTTCCGCCGCCGCCCGCGCACCCCGTCAAGATGGGTGTATTCCACGAGGTCGGCGGGCACGAACGCGGGTTCCACGTACGGGACCTGGTCACCAGCGGGACGGCGGGCAGGCTCAGCCATCTGACGTACGCGTACGGGGCGGTGCGCGACGGGCGGTGCGCGGTCGGGGACGCGTACGAGTCGTTGGAGCGCGCCCACGCGGCCGAGGAGAGCGTCGACGGGCGCGCGGACAGCTGGGACCAGCCGTTGCGGGGACACCTGAACCAGTTGCGGAAGTTGAAGGAGCGGCAGCCGGGGCTGGAGGTCCTGTGGTCCTTCGGCGGGCCCGCGTACAGCGGGGGCGCCACCAGCGGGTTCGCGCAGGCGCTCCAGGACCCGGCCGGGTTCGCCGGACTACTTCACCTCCACCGATCCCAACCGCAAACACCGCACCGCCCCGCACGCCGTCCTCCAGGACGAGAGCTGGGACGGGTCCTTCGACAACAGCGCCCACCTCCATCTGCGCGAACTCACCGCCCGGCCGGTGCACCCCAACAAGCTGGTCCTCGGGGTGCCCACGCACGCCTGGGGCTGGGAGGGCGTGCGCGGGCACCCCGAGCCGCCGAGCCCGGCCAACGGGCCGGCGCCGGGGACGTACGAGTTCGGGCGGGAGGACTACCGGCTGATCAAGACCCGCTGCCCGCACCCCGTCGCGTTCTCCGGGACCGCGTATGCGCACTGCGGCAACGAGTGGTGGACGTACGACACCCCGACGTCCGTCGCCACCAAGGCGGCGTACGCGAAGAGTTACGGGCTCGGCGGGCTGTACCTGTCCAACCTGCGGGGGGACACCCCCGACGGGGAACTGGCGGGCGCGCTCGCCCGAGGGCTGGGGTAGTCCGGGCGGCCGGGGGTCGAGCGGCCGGGGGTCGAGCGGGGCGGAAATGCGGATGCGGGGCCCACACGGCTCACGCAGACTCGTTGGCATGAGCAACAACAGCAACAACAGCGGCAACATCGAACGGATCAACCCCGACGAACTCCACTCGACCCCCGGCTACCACCACATCACCGTCGTCCAGGCGGGCCGTACCGCCTATCTCTCGGGGCAGTGCCCCCTCGACACCTCCGGCGAAGTCGTCGCCGAGGGCGATCTGGACGGCCAGATCGATCAGGTCGCGGCCAATGCGCTGACGGCCCTGCGCGCGGTGGGGGCGGGGCCGGAGCACGTCGTGCGTTCGGTGATCTACGTGGTGAGCACCGACGAGAAGGTGCTGGCGAAGGCGTGGGACCGGCTGAACGGCTCGGGCATCGCGACCGCCTTCTCCACCGCGAGCACCCTCCTCGGCGTGGCCCAACTCGGCTACCCCGGGCAGCTGATCGAGGTCGACCTCACCGCAGCGCTCCCTGAGTGACCTGCGCGCTTGAGCGACGTTCGTTGACTGAAGTGTCAACGAACGGGTGACGCGGCACCCCGCTGAAGTGGGAGATCGTCACTCTCGACGGGGGAACCACGGGGGAACCACGGGGGAACCACGGGGGAAAACGGGGGAGACAACGGGAGGGTCGCATGGAAACACGGGTGGCAGCGGGCTGGAAGGTGATCGGCGTACTCGGCGCGGCATGGGGATGCTGCGACGGGGACGCCATGGGAAGCGAGCACCTGCTCGCGGGGATCACCGGCACCAAGGGGGAAGCCCGCGCCGCCCTCGCGGCCGAGTCCGTGACCAAGGCGTCCGCCCTGGCCGTCCTTCGAGACCGGGACGGCCGGGTGGACGCCTGGAGGGGCGACGACGGCGCGGGGGACAGCATCTCGTCGGCCGACGTCCTGGGGGAGGACGGCGAACGCCGACGGATGCTGACCGGCGCCGGACACCGCGCCTTCGAGCACGCCATGGCGCAGGCACGGAGGACGGGCGCGTCGAAGCTCACGCCCGAGGACCTGCTGCGGGGGCTGTTGGCGGACGGCGACAGCCGGTGCGCCGAGGTGCTGGCGCTGTGCGGGACGACGGCGGACGCCGTACGGGCCCGGCTCGATGCCGGAGCCGGAGCCGGAGCCGAATCCGGGGCCGGGTCCAGGGCCGCGGGGGCGGTCGGTGGCGACGACCTCCCGGCCGGGCTCGACCCCCGGCTGCGCCCGACCCGGGACGCGCTGCTGGGGCGCCGCCCGTACCCCATGTCGTTCTTGCGGCGCTGGCTGGGCGGCGGGGTGAACTGGGCGACGGACCCCACCGCTTGGATCCGGCAGGAGACGCAGGCGCAGGCGCGGTTGCTCGGGCAGGACCACGTCGGCACCGAGCACGTCCTGTTGGCGGTGCTCGCCACCCACGAGGTGGCCCGCGCCCATCCGCACATGCTGGCGGAGCGCGCGCCGGAGCCGGACGACCGCTACCGCGGGGGAGAGCGGCTGGCGGCCCTCGGCATCGACTACGCCGGCGTCCGCCGGGCCCTGGACGCCGACGACGTACTGGGCGGGGACGCCCGGACCGCGGCGGAGTACGTGGACGCGGCGGTAACCGATCGGGGAACCGGCCCGCTGGTGGAGTCCCTGCTGCTGGAGGGGACGCGGGCGCTGCGCCTCGTCCAGCGGATGCAGGGTGCGGCTCCCCGGTAGGGCGACGCAGGACGACGTGGAACTACGCAGGACGACGTATGACGACCACCGTCCACGAGGGTGGCGCTGGTGAGAGCGGTCCCGTCGGTGTGCGCGAGGTGACCGACCGCTCCGGTCCCCCGTGCGGGGAAGCCAACTGACGTGGCCAGGCGGAGGCCGTCGCGTCGCGCGTACGTCGGGACGCGACGCGACGGCCGACGTGCCTCGGGTTTCACGGTGCGCCGGCATGCCGACGGAGCTGTACTACGAGTTCACCGTGGTCGACGCGGTCCCCGAGGACAGCCTGCTGGCCCGGGAGGACTCGTTCGGGCCCGTCGTCACGATCATCACCGGCCGCGACGAGGACGATTTGCTGCGGATCGCCAACGACGACGCACTCGGCCTCCAGGGCGTGGTCTTCACCACCAGCAGGAAGTCCGCGTTCCGCTTCGTCGAGGAGCTTCAGGTCGGGCAGGTGATCGTGAACGAGACGAACAACTGGTGGGACGTCAACATGCCGTTCGGCGGCGCCGGTGGACGCGGGACGGGCTGGGGCCGCATCGGCGGCAAGTGGACGCTGCTGGACATGACGGACACCAGGACGGGCGTCATCAGCCTGTGAGGGGCTGGGGCGCGGGTTCCGCCTCGGGCGTCGGAGCCGGGGCTGGCGTCGGTGCCGGGTCCGGGTCCGGGTCCGGCGTCGGCTCCGGGACCTGTGTCGGCTCCGGGACCGGTTTGGCCTCGGGCGCCGGTGCTCGGTCCGGTCCGGCGTACTGGGCCAGCAGCTCCCTGGTGAAGCCGAACCAGTACGTGGCGGCGAAGCCCACCGCGTATCCGACGAACAGTCCGCCCGCGTACACGACGAGGGTCGTCAGCGGGCCGTGGTCGCCGCGCAGCAGCGGGAACAGCGCCCAGCCGGACGGGCCGATCGCCGTCGAGCCGACCCGGTCGCCGAGCATCGAGAACAGCCCGACGAAACCGCCGCCGAACGCACCCCCGAAGCAGGCCGTCACGAACGGCCGCCCCAGCGGCAGGGTGACTCCGTAGATCAGCGGCTCGCCGACCCCGAGCAGCCCGGCCGGCAGCGCGGAGCGGATCGTGGCGCGCACCTCGGTGTGGCGCCGCAGCCTGGCGTACACGGCCACCGCCGCGCCGACCTGCCCCGCGCCCGCCATCGCCAGGATCGGCAGCAGCACGGTCGCGCCCTGCTGCTCGATGAGCGTGGCGTGGATCGGGATCAGCGCCTGGTGCAGCCCCACCATCACCAGCGGCAGGAACAGTCCGCCGAGCACGAAGCCCGCGGCCACCCCGCCGTAGTCGAGCAGCGCGGTGGCGGCGGCACCGAGCGCGGCGGCGGCCTCGCCGGCGGCGTACATCAACCCGTAGACGGTGACGAGGCCGGTGAAGAGCACCGTGACCGCGGGGGTGAGCAGTACGTCGAGCGCGTCCGGCACGCGTCCGCGGCACCAGCGCTCCACGGCCACCGCGAGCAGCGCGGCGGCGAGCGCGCCGAGCACCCCGCCCTGGCCGGGCACCACCTCCTGCCCGAACGCGTCGACCTTCGCCACGCCGGGGAAGACGACGACGGCGGCGACGGCGCCGCCGAGGACGGGGGTGCCGCCGAACTCCTTCGCCGTGTTGTAGCCGACGAAGACGGCGATCAGCGCCATGAACCCGCCGGAGACGGCGGCGATGGCGGGGGTGAGGCCGGGCAGCAGCCGGAAGTTGACGAGCAGTCCGCCGAGGCCGGCGACGACGCCGCAGCCGATGAGGGCGGGGATGAGGGGCACGAAGATGCTGCCGATGCGGCGTAGGAGCGGCTTGGTGGGGGCGGGTGTGGGTGTGGGTGTGGGTGTGAGGAGGTTCTCGAACGCTTCGGTGACCCGTACGACGACTCCAGGCCCGTAGACGACCTGGTACGAGGTCCCGTCCTCGACGACGCCGAGGACGCCGGGCAGGGCGGTGATTGCTTCGTGCCGTACGGCGGCGCGGTCGAGGAGGGTGAGGCGCAGGCGGGTCATGCAGTGGGAGACGTCGAGGACGTTTCCGGAGCCGCCGATGTGTTCGAGCAGCGCGGTTGCGCTGGCGCTTGGGGCTGGGGCCGGGTCCTGGTGCTGTTCGCCCATGCGCGGATGTGTATCCCCGGCGCAGCGGATCCTCCCGCGCCCCGAACCCACCTCAGCCAAGCGGCGCAAACCCCCGGCGCCCGGTGAGCCACCCGCGCAATTCCGCGCGCCCCTGGACCTCTCGCCGCTTCCCTGCGGGAGCGTTGGTCTCCGCGGCCAGCCACAGACGGCCCGCAGGCAAACCATGAGGGAAGCAAGTCAGGGGCGCGGGGAACTGCGCGAACAACCCACCACCGGCCCGCGGAGACCAACGCACCCCGCAGGGGCACGGTGGCAAGGTCAATCGCGCCGGCACCCCGCAGGGGCGCGGCGGCAAGGTCAAGAACACCCGCATCCCGCAGGGGAAAGCTCAGGGGGCCGCGCGCAAGGCTGCGCGGAGGTGGCCCTGCGCCTCCGTCAGCAGACGGCTCGCCGTCACCGCGTCGACTTCCGCCAGGATCGTCAGGATCGCCGGCTTCACCTCCCCCTCCGTCGCCTTCAACGCCGCCTCCACCTCCTCCTCACCCGCACCCGTCGCGTACGCGACGATCCTCCGCGAGCGCGCCCGCAGCTTCTCGTTCGAGGCGCGCAGGTCGACCATCAGGTTCCCGTACGTCTTCCCGAGGCGGATCATCGTGATCGTCGAGATCATGTTGAGGACCAGCTTCTGCGCCGTGCCCGCCTTCAGCCGCGTCGAGCCGCTGAGCAGCTCGGGGCCGACGACGACCTCGACGCCGTGTTCCGCCGCCGCCGCGAGCGGGCTGTTCTCGTTGCAGGACAGGCCCACGGTGAGCGCGCCCCGGCTGCGGGCGTAGCGGACCGCGCCGACGGCGTAGGGGGTGCGGCCGGACGCGGAGACGCCGACGACGGTGTCGTCCGCACCGACCCCGAGCCCCGCCAGGTCGGACGCGGCCAGCTCGCCGCTGTCCTCCGCGCCCTCCACCGCGTTGACGAACGCCGAAGGCCCGCCCGCGATCAACCCCACCACCTGCGACGGATCCGTGTTGAAGGTGGGCGGACACTCGCTCGCGTCGAGGACGCCGAGGCGCCCGGCCGTGCCCGCGCCCGCGTAGATCAGCCGGCCGCCGCGCGCCATCCGCTCCGCTGCGGCGTCGATCGCCGCGGCGATCGCGGGCAGGTGTTGTGCGACCGCGCCGGGCACGCTGCGGTCCTCGGAGTTCATGAGGTGGGCGATGTCGAGTGTCGGCAGCCGGTCGACGTCCGCGAGGTCCGGCCGGAACGCCTCCGTGGTGAGCGTTTCGAGTTCGGCGCGGAGGTCCCCGTGGACGGGCGAGGTGGAGGTCATGTGCTTCCTATCGGTCAAAACGGCCCTTAGGCCCTGTCTCACGGATCTTGCTGGGCTCGCGCAGCCTGATCCGTGAGACAGGCCCTAGCGGGTGGTGCTACGGGGGGAATGCCGGTGCGCCAGGGCCTCGTAGGAGGCGGCGAGCGCCGGGGCCGCGGTCTCGTACGTCCGTTGGGCCACGCCGATGAACAGGCAGTCGACGACGAGGAGCTGGCCCGTGCGGGACGACATCGCCGCCGGGCGCAGCTCGCTCTCGCGGGCGGACGAGGTGGTCAGTACGTGGTCGGCGTACTGGGACACCGGCCCGTCCGGGCGGCCGGTGATCGCCACCGTGGTCGCGCCCCGCTCGAAGGCGGTGCGCAACGGCTCGATGACGTCGCCGGTGGAGCCGGAGTGGGTGATGGCGATCGCGACGTCACCGGCGCGCAACTGCACGGCGTTGGTGACGGCGAGGTGCGGGTCGGCGTGCGCGTGGGCGATCAGCCCGATGCGCAGCAGCTTCTGCGCCAGGTCCATGCCGACGAGGGAGGACGCCCCCACGCCGTAGATGTCGATGCGGCGGGCGGTCGCGGCGGCGACGACCGCGGCGGAGAGCTGCGCGGTGTCCAGGCCGGCGGCGGTGTCGGCCAGGGTCTGCTGTTCGTCGTAGGCGAGTTTGGCGACCACGTCCGAGATGGGGTCGTCGACGGCGATGTCCGCGGTGACGCTGGGCGCCCGGCCGGACTGCTGGTGCGCGGCGAGTCCGGCGAGGGCGAGTCGCAGGTCGCGGTAGCCCGGGTAGCCGAGGAGCCGCGCGGTGCGCACGACGGTCGCCTCGCTGGTGCCGGTGCGTTCGGCGAGACCGGTCACCGTCAGCGCGGCGCAGCCCGCGGGGTCGTCGGCGACGGCCTCGGCGACCCGCTGCATGGAGCGGGTCATGGACGGGGTGAGCGTCCTGACCTTGGCGGCGAGGGCGGCGGGTGCGGGCGGAGTGTCGCTGACGGCGGCCCCCTTGTTGAAAATTTCCTTCACTGGGTTAGCCATGGTATGAAAGCTATTTTCGTACCATGGCACAGGTCAAGACCCCCTTGGTGTGGATCGGGCGCGGTGTGTTCGGAACTGACCCGTGCGGGACAATGGCGGCATGAATCCAGCGGACCCGTCCGGGGCTTCCCCCGGGGCTTCCTCCGGGCCCCCTTCCGGCCCGGGCGCAGAGCAGGCCCTGCACGCCGCCCGCGCCCTGATCCTGGCCGACCTCGCGGCGCGCGACGTGGCGGACGCGGAGGTCGTCTCGCTGGTGGAGGAGTCGGTCGCGCACCGCCGTTGGTGGGTGGAGCAGTGGCCGGAGGGCGCGGCGTACGTCACCGGGCTCGTCGCCCAGGACGTCCAGGACGCCCTGCTGGAACGGCACGGCCGCTGGCCCCTGTGCCCGGTCTGCGACTCGGGCGACCCGCACGCCCTCGGGGTCGAGCCCGAGCTGGGCACGGACCCGCGCTGGGTGTGCGAGCAGGCGGGCGTGGTCGTGGCCCGCGTCGGCTCGCTGGGGAGCGGCGCGGCTGGGAACGCGGGTGGCGGCGAGGGCGGGAGCCCCGGCGTCGGATGACCCTCTACATCGATCCGCCGGACTGGCCCGGCCACGGCCTGCTCTGGTCCCACCTCGTCAGCGACGTCTCGTACGAGGAACTGCACGCCTTCGCCGCGTCGATCGGCTGCCCGCGCCGCGCCTTCGAACGCGACCACTACGACGTTCCGGCGCACCGCTACGCCGCCGCGGTCGCGGCGGGCGCGGTGCAGGTGCCGAGCCGTGAGGTGGTCAGGATCCTGACGGCGGCGGGCCTGCGGAGACGCAAGACGCGCCCTGCGTTTTAGGTGTTTTAGGTGTTTTGGGTGGCTTGGGCGTGCTCCGTGGCCGGCTGGGGCGCGACGGCCGTCTTCGGGGACGACGCCACCACGCGGGTCGCACCGTGCAGCCGCATCGAGACGGCCACCAGCGCCACCGCGACCACCAGCATCGCCGCGCCCGCCCAGGCCGTGGCCCCGTAGCCGAAGTCGGCGTCGATGACGACGCCGCCGAGCGCGGGCCCGCCGGTGTTGCCCAGGTTGAACGCGGACGTGGCGGTGGCGCCAGCGAGCGTCGGGGCGGCGCCCGCGACGTTGAAGATCCGGGCGTTGAGCGCCGGGCCGGTGTAGAACGCGGACACCCCGAGCAGGAACGCGACGGTGACCACCACCGCCGGCACGGTGTCGAAGAGCGCCAGCACCGTCAGGAAGACCGTGGACGCCGCGATGCCGCTGAGCAGCACCCCGAACATGTGCGCGTCCGCGATCCGGCCGCCGATCGCCGTACCGATCAGCGCACCGAGGCCGAACAGCGCCAGCACCCACGGCACCCAGCCCTCGGCGATCCCGGCGGAGTCCGTGATCAGCGGCGCGAGGTACGAGAAGGCGCAGAACACGCCGCCGCCGGCGAGCGCGGTCGCGGCGACCGCGAGCCACACGTGCCGGTCGCGATAGATCGACAGCTCCCGCTTCAGCTCCGGCCGCTGCGCGGGCGGCGGGATGCGGGGGACCAGGGTCACCACGCCGACCAGCGCGACCGCGGAGGCGAGGGCAACCGCCCAGAACGCCGCGCGCCAGCCCCAGTGGTCGCCGAGGAAGGCGCCCGCGGGCACCCCGAGGACGTTCGCGATGGACAGACCGCCGAGCATCACGGCCATGGCGCGGGCCCGCGAGTTCACCGGCACCATCGCGATCGACACCGCCGCGCCGAGCGCCCAGAAGCCGGCGCACGCGAGGGCGCTGATCACGCGCGACGCGAACAGCACCTCGTAGGTGGGCGCGATCGCCCCCGCGATCTGGCCGACGCCGAACACCGAGATCAGGGCGATCAGGGTGGCCTTGCGCGGCAGCCGGAGCGTGGCGACGGCGAGCAGGGGGGCGCCCACGACCATGCCGATCGCGAAGGCGGATATCAGGAGGCCGGCCTGGGGGATGGAGACGCCCATGTCGTCCGCGATGGGGGGTAGCAGCCCGGAGAGCATGAACTCGCTGGTGCCGAGGGCGAAGACGGAGAGGCCGAGGACGTATACGGCGAGGGGCATGCGGGTGGGGTGGGCGGGCGGCGCGGATTCGGGCATGACGGCTCCAACCGCGCGGACCCTTCCCAACATTCCCCTGCGGAGCGCTGACGCGATGACCTTGCCGCCGTTTCCCTGTGGGATGCGCTGGCCTCTGCGGGCCGTCTGTGGCTGGTCGCGCAGTTCCTCGCGCCCCCCCAAAAAAGACCTCGCTGTCGCCCGGTCAGCGCGGTAGGTCACCCACAGCCCTGCAGTTGGGCGACGGGGGCAGCGAATCAGGGGCGCGGGGAACTGCGCGACAAGCCCACCACTGGGCCGCGGAGAACAACCCACCCCGCAGGGTTACGGCGAGAGGTCCAGGGGCGTGAGGAACTGCGCGAGTGGGGGGGCTACGTCAGGGAAGCGAGTTCTGACGTCAGGTTGGCGCGGGCCGGGCGTTCCCACGCTCGCGTGCCGTGCGGGGTGTGGAACAGGCGGTCCAGGGACAGCAGCCGCCGCAGCACCTCCGCCCGGCCCCGCCGAAACGCCGCGTCCGGGACGAAGCCGTACTCCTCCCGCACCGCCCCCGCATACGCGGCGTACGCGTCCCGCGGCGCCGCCAGCACCGCGAGGTCCGCGTCGCACAGCACCGCCCCGTTCGCGTCGTCCGGCGCGGGCGCGTGCGTCACGGTCAGCCGCACCAGGCGGGCCACCTCCGCCACCGCGCCCCGCGCCAGCCCCGCCTCGGCCAGGGCGCGTTCCGCCAGCCGGGCCGAGCGCTCCTCGTTCTCGGAGCGCTCGGGGTCGTACACCGCGTCGTGGAACCACGCGGCGAGGCGGACCAGGTCGGGCGCGTCGGCGTACCCGGCGAGGTCGTCGACGTGCGCCAGGACCGCCGCCAGGTGCGCCGTCGTGTGGTAGCGGCGCTGCGGCTCCGCCCAGCGGGCCAGCAGGTTCGCCGCGTACGGCAGCGGATCGGGTCCGGGCGCGTCCGCGCCGCGCGCCGCGACGAGGGTGCGCACCCAGCGGGCCCGCAGGTCTTCGATCACGTCCATGCCGGGACCGTACGACCCGGTACCCCGTCCGTACCAGGGGCTGGAGGCGCGGGCGCACTTTGAGGTTGGGTGGAGGCATGGACTCCGTACGCGACCCCGAACTGCCCGGCCTGCTCCTCCGCACCGAGCGGGACGACCTGATCCCGCTGCTGCGCGCCCTGCCCGACGAGGACTTCACGATCCGGACGTGCTGTCCCGGCTGGACGGTGCGCCACGTCGTCGCCCACTGCGCCACCGCCCTCAACCGGGTGGTGGAGCAGCGCTACGAGAAGGGCGTGTTCACTCCCGAGGCGAACGAACGCGACATCGCCGATGTCGCCGAGCTCTCCCACCAACAGGTCGTGGACGCCTTGGAGCGCGGGATGACCGACGCGGGGCCGGTCATCGCCGAGGCCGTGCACGGCAAGCTGGACGCGGTCGCGCTCGGCGAGTGGGTGCACGCCGGTGACCTGCGGGAGGCGCTGGGCGAGCCGGCGGCGTACGAGGGGGCCGGGTTGCCGTACGCGCTGCGGCTGCTCGCCTCGCTGACCCGGGCCCGGCGCACGCAGCCGCTGCTGGCCCGGCTGGAGGGCCACGACGCGCCGCTGGTGCTGGGCGCCGACAGCCCCGAGCCCGCGACGTACACCGGCGCAGCGACGACGCTGATCCGGCTGATCGCGGGCCGTCCGCTGACCGGGACCCGGTACGAGCTGACGGGGGCGACCGAGGCGGACCTGATCGTCTTCACCTGAGCCGACAAAAGGGCCCTTATGCCCGTTCTGTCCTTTGGGGGGACACTGGAAGGCGAGACACCGACGGGTGCCGCCTCACACGAAGGCAGACGGAGGCAGACGGAGGCAGACATGCTCGGAATCATCTTCTTCGGACTCGTCCTGGTGGCCTTGTTGTGCGCCGCCATGTGGTGGGACGGCCGCCGCCGTGCCGCCTTGGTCACGCCCCGCCCGGAGGAGCAGCCGCACAAGCCCGACCGCCCCGCCCACGTGGAGGAGATCCGCGAGGCGGACGAGGACGCGTTCCCGCACGACGGCGGACGTCTGCTCCCGTACAACATGCACCCCCACAGCAGCCACAGCACCGGCAAGGGCCGCGAGGAACGGCCCAAGCACGGGCCGAACGCCCACAGCGGGTCCTTCGGCAGCGGCGGCCTCGGCGGCTGACGAAGACCGCTGCACGGCAGAGCGCGGAATCGCGAAGGGGCCCGGGCGCTTGAAGCGCCCGGGCCCCTCCTCCTGCCCCCTTACCCGGGGTGGTCCTGTCACCCGTCGGCTACCGCCCGCTCACCGCGCGGCCTTGAAGCCCCGCAGCCGCAGGCTGTTCCCGACCACGAAGACCGAGGAGAACGCCATCGCCGCACCCGCGATCATCGGGCTCAGCAGCCCCATCGCGGCCAGCGGCAGCGCCGCCACGTTGTAGGCGAAGGCCCAGAACAGGTTGGTCCGGATCGTGCCGAGCGTCCGTCGGGCCAGCCGGATCGCGTCCGCCGCCGCCCGCAGGTCGCCCCGCACCAGCGTCAGGTCGCTGGCCTCGATCGCCGCGTCCGTGCCGGTGCCCATCGCCAGCCCGAGGTCGGCCTGGGCGAGCGCCGCAGCGTCGTTCACGCCGTCGCCGACCATGGCCACGCTGCGGCCCTCGGCCTGGAGGCGCTTGACGACGTCGACCTTGTCCTCCGGCATGACCTCGGCGATGACCTCGTCGATGCCGACCTCCTTGGCCACCGCCTTCGCGACGGCCTCGTTGTCGCCGGTGAGCAGGATCGGGGTGAGCCCCAGTCCGCGGAGCCGGGTGATCGCCTCGGCGCTGGTCTCCTTCACCGCGTCGGCGACCTCCAGGACCGCGCGGGCCTCGCCGTCCCAGGCGACCGCGATGGCCGTACGACCCGCGGCCTCCGCCGCGTCCTTCGCCGCCTTCAGCTCCTCGGGGAGCCGGATCTCCCACTCGGCGAGCAGCTTCTCGCGGCCGACGAGGACGGCGTGGCCCTCGACGATGCCCTGGACGCCGAGTCCGGGGATGTTGGCGAAGTCCTCCGGCGTGGGGAGCGCGCCGACCTTCTCGATCGCGCCGGTGGCGACGGCCTGGGCGATCGGGTGCTCGGAGGCGTTCTCCAGCGAGCCCGCCAGCCGCAGCACCTCGGCCTCGTCGGTCGAGGCGGCGGGGTGCACGCCGAGCAGGGTCATCTTGCCGGTGGTGACGGTGCCGGTCTTGTCCAGGACGACGGTGTCGACCTTGCGGGTGGTCTCCAGGACCTCGGGGCCCTTGATCAGGATGCCGAGCTGCGCGCCGCGGCCCGTGCCGACCATGAGCGCGGTCGGCGTGGCGAGCCCGAGTGCGCAGGGGCAGGCGATGATCAGTACGGCCACCGCCGCCGTGAAGGCCGCGGCCCAGCCCTCGCCGAGCGTCAGCCAGGTGATCAGGGTGCCGATGGCCAGCAGGATCACGATCGGGACGAAGACGCCGGAGATCCTGTCGGCCAGCCGCTGGGCCGCCGCCTTGCCGTTCTGCGCGTCCTCGACGAGCTGTGCCATCCGGGCGAGCTGGGTGTCGGAGCCGACCCGGGTGGCCTTCACGACCAGCCGGCCGCCCGCGTTCAGGGTTGCGCCGGTGACGCCGTCGCCGGGGGCGACCTCGACGGGCACGGACTCGCCGGTGAGCATCGAGGCGTCCACGGCGGACGAGCCCTCGACCACGACGCCGTCGGTGGCGATCTTCTCGCCGGGGCGGACCAGGAACGTGTCGCCGACCTTCAGCTCGGCGGTCGGTACGCGGACCTCCTCGCCGTCCCGCAGGACGGTGACCTCCTTGGCGCCCAGCTCCATCAGGGCGCGCAGCGCGGCACCGGCCTTGCGCTTGGAACGGGCCTCGAAGTAGCGCCCGGCCAGGATGAAGGCGGTGACGCCGGCCGCGGCCTCCAGGTAGATGTTGGACGAGCCGTCGCTGCGCTCGATCGTCAGCTCGAAGGGGTGGGTCATGCCGGGCATTCCGGCGTGGCCCCAGAACAGTGCGTAGATGGACCACAGGAACGCGGCGATGGTGCCGACCGAGATCAGGGTGTCCATGGTGGCCGCGCCGTGCCGGGCGTTCTTCCAGGCGGCCCGGTGGAAGGGCCAGCCCGCGTAGACCACGACGGGGGCGGCGAGGGTGAGCGAGAGCCACTGCCAGTACTGGAACTGGAGCGCCGGGATCATCGCCATCGCGATGACCGGGACGGCGAGGACGAGCGCGGTGATCAGCCGCTCGCGCAGCGTCTTCAGCTCGGCGTCGTCCTCCTCGGCTTCCTCGGAGCCTTCCGCGTCAGTGCCGGATCCGGACGACGTCGCCGCGGCGTCGCGCTTGGGCTTCGGCGGGGCGGCGGTGTAGCCGGTCGCCTCGACGGTGCCGATCAGGTCCTTGACGCTGACGTCCTCGCTGAAGGTGACCTTCGCCTTCTCCGTGGCGTAGTTGACGGTCGCCTCGACGCCCTCCATGCGGTTGAGCTTCTTCTCGATGCGAGCCGCGCAGGAGGCGCACGTCATGCCGCCGATCGCGAGTTCCACCTCTTGGTGGGTGGCCGTGTGCGCCATGGTTCCTCCCTGCTCCGCTGCTTAATACCCCTAGAGGGTATCCCTTCCAGGACCCATGTATACCCCCCCTGGGTATAAAACGCAAGGCCGGATCCCTCCTTCGGGCCGCTGTTTCCACGCCACTCCCATCGGCCCGCTGATGCATCCGTGCTGCCCGCGGACTAGGCTGATAGCAATGGACTAGACCTCTCGGCCACACCCGGCCCGGCGGCCTAGCCGAAGCCGTCACCGGGTCGCAGCCGTCTCTCCAGGAGGAATGGGTACACATGAGTAACCGTGCGCTTCTGGAGGTGATCGCCCTGGACGCCGAGGACGCGATCGCGGCCCAGGCGGGAGGGGCGGACCGGCTGGAGCTGGTCACGGACATGGCGGCGGACGGACTGACGCCGTCCCGGGAGACCTTCGCCAGCATCCGCGCCGCCGTCGACGTCCCCCTCAGAGTGATGCTGCGGCTCACCGACGGCTTCTCGGCGGGCACGCACGACGACGTGGAGGCGCTGGTGCGCGCCGCGGCCGGGCTGCGCGAGGAGGGCGCGGACGAGTTCGTCTTCGGCTTCCTCGACGACGAGGGCCATCCGGATCTGGTCACCGTCGAACGGCTGCTCGCGGTGATCTCCGGCTGCTCCTGGACCTTCCACCGGGCGATCGACAACGCCGCCGACCGGGACGCGCTGCGCAAGCAGCTCGCGGACCTGCCGGGCCTCGACACGTATCTGACCGCCGGCTCGGCCCGCGGCGTCGACGACGGACTGCCCACCCTGCTCGCCGAGGCCGGCCGGCGCTCCGAGCCGGGTTACGAGGCGCGGCTGCTGGTCGGCGGCGGCCTGCGGCTGGACCACCTGCCGGCGCTGCGCGCCGCCGGGCTCGACGGCTTCCACATCGGCGGCGCGGCCCGGCCGCACGGCTGGTCGGGGCCGGTGAGCGCGGACGCGGTGCGCGAGTGGCGCGAGGCGATCGACGCGTAGCGCGTACGTCACGTACGGCGTGCGGTGCCGAGAACGCGGACGGCCGCTCCCTCAAGGCGAGGGAGCGGCCGTCGTGTTGTGCGGCTACGAACGGGGGCGGGGCGTCAGCGCACGTCGACGTAGTCGCCCTGGGCGGTCGCGGCGCCCGAGGTGGCGTTGCCGAAGTACCGGAAGCGCCAGTAGCCGTCCTGTGACGCCTTGAAGTGGATCTGCACCACGCCGTTCTTGTCGGTCTTCAGGTTCGGCGTGTGCAGGCGGTACTTGTCCGAGCCGGCCGGGCGGAACTCCAACTCCACGTACTGGTTCGCGTGGGCCCCGTGGCCGAGGCTGTCGAAGTTCGCCCGGGTCAGCTTGCCCGAGATCGTGAGGGTCTTGTTCTTCGTCACCGGCTCCGGCGACGCGTTCACCGTTATCTTGGTCGCCCGCTTGATGTTCATCGTGGTGACGTGCCGCTCCACGGCGACCGGGGAGCTGCCCTGGATGTTGGCGATGATCTTCCACTGGCCGGCGTTGTGGTTGCCGAGCTGGACCTTCGGGTCGACCGTGAAGACCGCCGTGCACTTCTTGGTGGTGTCCGGGCCGGTGCAGGTGGTCTTGCCGTTCGCCCAGCCCGACGCCGTGGCGGAGCTGGCGCCGAAGTAGGCGTGCGTGCCGAGCCGCTTGACCCGCTTGGGGTCGGTGACGGTGAAGGTCACGGTGAAGCTCGCCGGCGCGTTGGCCTGGACGATCAGGCTCTTGCCGCCGTTGGCGACGCCGCTGTGCACCTTCTGCGGGCCGTCGGGCGCCCCCTGCGCCTGGGCGCTGGGGACGGCGACGGCCGCCAGGGCGAGCGCGCTGCCGAGTGCGGCAACGGACGTACGGATACGCATGGTGATCCCCCCACGGGATGACGAGCTTCCGGGCGTGCGCGGGCACGTGCGCGGACACGGCACGAGCAGGGCATCAGGAAGCGGCTTGTCAGATCTTCATCGGATATGCGCCGAGAGTGGAGTTGTGGTGCAGTTGCTCACTCTCGTCCGTGGAGACGCCGAAGCTCTCAGGGCGGTTTCACATCACACGGAAATCTTTTCGACCGGCTTAAGGGAACACGTAATAGCAGGTGGGAGGGGGTGCGGCAGGGTTTCGACGGGTGCCGCACCCCCGTGACGCGACTGCCGGGGCGGGCTCAGCGCACGTCGACGAAGTCGGGCGTCGACGCGGCTCGCTGCACTCCGTCGCGCCCGTAGTAGTCGTAGCGGAACGTGCCGTCGCGGTACGCCCTCAGGTCGACCCTGACGTTGCCGCGGCGGTCGGTCGCCTTGGTGGCGAGCCAGGTGTAGTAGGGCTCGTCGGTGCGGCGGAACCCGAGGTGCACGTTCTGGCCCCCGTATCCGACGTAGCTGCGGGCGTTCCAGTGTGAGCGGGTCAGGGTGCCGTACACGGTGATGATGCGGCCGTTGCGCACGGGTTCGGGCGTGGCGTTGATCGTGAGCCGGGTCGTGTGCTCGATGGAGACCTCGGCGCCGATGCCCGACACCGTCGTACTGCCGGTGGCCCCGACGCGGACGCGCCAGGACCCGGCTGAGCCTTCGCGCAGGTTGCGCCCCGGATCGGCGGTGAAGTACGAGGTGCAGGTCACGTCGTGGCGCGGGCCGCGGCACGTGGTCTTCGTGGCCGAGAGTCTGGCCTTCCCGTTGTGTGCGGAAGCGGCGACGCGCTTCACCCCGGAGCCCGAGTCCGTCACGCGGTAGGTGACGGTGAAGGACTTCGCACCGGTGCCCACGCCCACGTGCGGGTAGACGCTACTGGCGTGGATCTGCGTCCGTCCGGGCGACGGCGCGGCCTGGGCGGGCGCGGTGCCGTGGGCGATCGAGGTCAGGGCCAGCGCGCCGCCGACGGCGGCCACGGCGGCGCGGGTGGGCTTTCGCATGGTGTTCCCCCTGGTCGATGAGTGTGTGCCGGGCGGGCTCAGCGCCGTACGTCGACGTAGTCGCCGTAGCTGATGGCGATGTCGGTGGTGAAGTCGCTGTTGTACGAGTAGCGGAAGAACCGGTCGTCCTTCGCCGTGATCCGGGCCTTCAGGAGGCCCTTGGCGTCGGTGGCCACCGTGGCGATCCGGCCGTAGTGCGCTCGGTCGGGCTCGCGTTCGGACAGCACGACCGGCACGCGCGCGTACCCGGTGTACGTGTTGGTGTCCCAGTTCGCCCGGGTGAAGCTGCCGTTGACGGTGATGGTCCGGCCGCGCTTCGCCGGCTCGGGCGTGGCGTTGATCGCCATCTTCGCCGCGCGCTTGAGCATGAAGTGACCGGCGGTCTTCTGGACGTGGTCGGTGCCCGCGGCCCACACCTGGACGCCCCACTTCCCGGCGTGGACGTTGGCGAGCGGGCCGCGCGGGTCGAAGACGAACGTCGCGGTGCAGTACTGCTCGAAGGCCGAACCCGTGCACTTGGTCTTGGCCGGGTGCCACCACCGCTGCGCCTCGGTGGGGGACGTGCCCTGGAAGAGCCGGGCGCCGAGCCTTTCGACGAGCACCGGGTCGCTGGCCCAGAAGTTCACGGTGAGGGTGTTCGGCGTGGTGGTGCCGACGATGACGCGATTGGCTGGCGGGTAGCCGCCGTCGACCCTGGTGGTCGGCGGCTGCGTCCGGTGCTGCGGGGCGTCGGCCTGCGCCCCGGGGACGGCGAGCGCGGTGAGGGCCAGTGCGCCGCCGGCAGCGGACGCGGCGACACGGGTACGTAAGCGATTGCGCATGGATTCCCCCAGTTCGGGCGGAGTGCGAAAAGTGTCGTACGTGTCTGTGCAGACAAGGGGGCCGGGGGAATGGTTGTACGGTTCGCGACCCACCGGGCCGGCCGGTCGCGAAATGCGCGGTCGGCGGCCCGGGGTAGAGGTTTCGTCAGCCCAACTGGACTGGCAGGGGCTGATGGTGAAGGACCGTCAATCCGGATACGGCACGGGTCAGCGCCACGTACAGCCGGCGCAGCCCGGTGCGCTCGTCGGGCTCGCCGGCGACGATCGACGCCGGGTCGTCCAGCACCACGTAGTCGTACTCCAGGCCCTTCGCGAGGGACGCGGGCACCAGCGTCAGCCGGGACTCGGCAGTGGTCTCCGTGCCCGGGTCGAGGTGGGGCAGGCCGGCGGCGGTCAGCGCCGCGGCGATCGCCGGCACCCGGGCGTCCGCGGCGATCAGCCCGATCGAACCCTCCTGTTGGAGGGCGGTGCGGCAGGCCGCGACGACGGCTGAGGAGTCCGGTCCGGTCGCGTCGGCCACTGCGCCGCCGGCCGCTCCGTCGGCCACTGCGCCGTCGACCGGGTGCACCGCCAGCGAGCCGGGCGACTCGCGGACGGCGGAGACCGGCGTCAGGCCGGGGGACATGTGGGGGAGCAGCCGGGAGGCGTACGCGATGACGTCGCGCGGCACTCGGAAGCCGGCCGTCAGCTCCTCGACCACCGCGTCCGGCTTGCCGAGGTGGGCCAGGGCCTCCCGCCAACTGGCGGTGGCCCACGGCGTCGTGCCCTGCGCCAGGTCGCCCAGCACGGTCGCCGACCCCGTCGAGCAGCGCCGCCCGACGGCCCGGTACTGCATGGGGGAGAGGTCCTGCGCCTCGTCGAGCACCACGTGGCCCAGCGAGTGCGTGCGCTGCACCAGGTCCGTCGCCTCGTCGATCAACACCGCGTCCGCGGCGGACCACTTCGCCGACCGCACGCTGCGCGCCGGCTTCGCCCACAGGACGCTGCGCTGCTCGTCGGCGGTGAGGAGCCCGTCGGCGTGGGCGGCGAGGAAGTCCTGGTCGGACAGGAGCCGCAGCACCAGCTTCGCCGGGTCCACCGGGGGCCAGATCGCCTTGACGGCCGCCTTCACGGCGGGATTGCGGGCCACCGCGTCCTGCACCCGGTCGTCGGGGGCCTCGCCCGACTGCTCCATGCGGACCAGGACGGCGTGCGCGATCCGCTGCGGCAACGCGTCGTGCGCTGCGCCGTAGCGGATGTCCCGCGCCAGCAACTCGGTGACGATCTCCTGGAGTTCGTACGCCGGGATCCGCCAGCGGCGCGAGCCGCGGACGACGACCACCGGCTCGGCGGGCGGCGTCACATGCGAGCGGACGGCCCGGCGCAGCACCTCCGCCATGCGGGCGTCGCCCTTCACGACGGCCGCGGCGGCGTCGTCCGCGCCCCGCACCTCGACGTGCGCCACCAGGTCGTCGACGGTCGCCTGCTTGACCTCCAACTCGCCGAGCGCCGGCAGCACCTGCTCGATGTAGCGCAGGAAGGAACGGTTCGGCCCGATGACGAGGGTGCCGGTGCGGGCCAGCCGCTCCCGGTGCGCGTACAGCAGGAAGGCGACCCGGTGCAGGCCCACGGCCGTCTTCCCGGTGCCCGGGCCGCCCTGGACGCAGACCGTGCCGGACAGTCCGGAGCGGACGATCTCGTCCTGCTCTGGCTGGATGGTGGCCACGATGTCCCGCATGGGCCCGACGCGGGGGCGCTCGATCTCCTGTTGGAGCAGCTTGCTGGTGCGGGGGCGGTCTGATGCCGGGGCGTACGGATCGGGGCCGGACGCCAGGTGCTCGTCCTCGTACGCGGTGAGGTCGCCGGCCGTGTAGCCGAAGCGGCGGCGCAGCCCGACGCCCTGCGGGTCGGTGCGGGAGGCCCGGTAGAACGGCTGGGAGACCGGGGCGCGCCAGTCCACCACCATCGGGTCGCCGACGGCGTCGTGCACGTGGCGGCGGCCGATGTAGAAGGCGTGGTCGCGGTGGTCGCCCTCCTCGTAGTCGAGGCGGCCGAAGAAGAGCGGGGTGTGCGCGAGGTCGGCCAGCTCCTTGATCCGCAGCTCGGTGCGCGCCTCCAGGGCCTGCTTGTTGACCCAGTTCGCCGTGACGTCGCCGATGTCGAGGGCCTCCACCTCTTCGCGCATCTTGCGCAGCGCGGCGCGCGAGGACGTGAGGTGGGCGCGCTCGCGGGCGAGCGGGTCGGCGTCGGCGCTGGTTGAGGGGGTGTGTGCGGGCACGGCGGGCCTCCGGCGGGGGTGTGGTGGGAGCGGTGCGGCTGGAGACCGCCGGTTTCCGTCCGGGCGGTGGCGCTCCACGGAGGGAGGCGGGCAAGGCGGAGCAGTTTACTCAGCGGCCCGGGCGGCGGCGAACGGGTTTTCGTGGGACGGGCGGGGCGGGGGTGCGGCGGGTGGGCGTGTCGGGCAGGGCGGGTGGAGCGGGTTGACCATCCTGAGGATGAGGTGGGTAGTGCGGGGGAACGACTTCGGTAGGACGAGAGGGGGCCCGGCCCTCCTCCGGAAGTGCCGTCCCCTAAGGGAAACCCTTATGCCTGGAGTCGTAGGAAAGTCGAGGGGAGGTTACTCCGTGCGACCGATGTACTGGGCCGCGGGGAAAAGCATCATAGAGATATGAGCACAGCGACTTTCACCCCAGCAGCAGCCAAGGTTCCCGGCCCCCGGCACCACGGTGCCACGGCGACGGGCGCTCCGCACTCCCCGCACCACATGGGAAATGCGATGCGCGCGGTCAAGGTGTTCGCGTCGACGATATTCTCCGTCGCGGTCCTCGGGGAGTACGCGGAGGAGGCGGGCGTCCGCCGCCGCTGAGCGTTTATCGCCGATCTCGTATTGCCCCTTCCCGTATCGGCGACCCCGTATCGGCGACCCGGCATTGCCGGTCCCGGTCCGCTGAGTACGCGTACTCAACGAGAGTGAGCGCCCCGACGGAGGCGCCGCGCCCGTGCCTGCGGCTTTGATGATCCGTATGACGTCGCCGCAGCACCCCGCCCCCAAGAGCCCGGTAGTCCCGGCAGTCCCGGCAGTCACCGACGCCCCCGACGCGACCACCACCGACGCCACCCTCGACGACGTACCGGCCGCGGCCCCCGTAGCACCGGTAGCGCCCGTAGCCCCCTTGCCGTCCGCACCGACCGCGGCGCCCGCTCGGCTGATGGCCGGGGTGGGCATGCTCTTCCTCTTCGGCTCGCTCGTGCTGTGCGCCGCCATGTCCCTGGGCAATGCCTACGGGGGCGACGGCGTGGCCGGCCCGATCGCCTCCGCCGCGTACTGGGGCCTGCTGATCGGCGGCTTCGCCGGAGTGGTCGTCCTGGTCAGCCCGGTCGAGACGATGACGAACGCGACGCGTGCCTGGATCGTCGGCATCCAGTACGCACTGGCCTGCGCCGCGCCCGTCCTCGTCATGATCGACGGCTGACGGCTGACAGCTCACCTCTGATGGCTGACGGCCGACTGCTGCCGGCCCCCGGCCGTCAGCGCAGCAGCTCGTCCGCGTCCACGATCCGGTAGGCGTACCCCTGCTCCGCCAGGAAGCGCTGGCGGTGCGCCGCGAAGTCCTGGTCGATGGTGTCGCGGGCGACGACGGAGTAGAAGCGGGCCTCGTGCCCGTCCGCCTTCGGCCGCAGCACCCGCCCGAGCCGCTGGGCCTCCTCCTGGCGCGAGCCGAAGGTGCCCGACACCTGGATGGCGACGGTCGCCTCCGGCAGGTCGATCGAGAAGTTCGCCACCTTCGACACCACCAGTACGGAGATCTCGCCCTGCCGGAAGGCGTCGAACAGCTTCTCCCGCTGGGCGTTCGACGTCTCGCCCTTGATGACCGGGGCGTTCAGGTGCTCGCCCAGCTCGTCGAGCTGGTCGATGTACTGCCCGATGACCAGCGTCTGCTCCCCGCGGTGCTTGGCCACCAGCGCTTCCGTCACCTTCCGCTTGGTCGCCGTGGTCGCGCAGAAGCGGTACTTCTCCTCCGTCTCGGCGGTGGCGTACGCCAGGCGCTCCGAGTCGGTCAGATTGACCCGCACCTCCACGCAGTCCGCCGGGGCGATGTACCCCTGGGCCTCGATCTCCTTCCACGGAGCGTCGAAGCGCTTCGGCCCGATCAGCGAGAACACGTCCGACTCCCGGCCGTCCTCCCGCACCAGGGTCGCGGTCAGCCCCAGCCGACGCCGTGCCTGGAGGTCCGCGGTGAACTTGAACACGGGCGCCGGCAGCAGGTGCACCTCGTCGTAGAGGATCAGCCCCCAGTCCCGGGAGTCGAACAGCTCCAGGTGCGGATAGACGCCCTTCCGCTTGGTCGTCAGCACCTGGTAGGTGGCGATGGTGACCGGCCGGATCTCCTTCTTCGTCCCGCTGTACTCACCGATCTCGTCCTCGGTCAGCGAGGTGCGCTTCACCAGCTCGTGCTTCCACTGCCGGGCGGAGACGGTGTTGGTCACCAGGATCAGCGTGGTCGCCTTCGCCTGCGCCATCGCGCCCGCGCCGACGAGGGTCTTCCCCGCGCCGCAGGGCAGCACCACGACGCCGGAGCCGCCGTGCCAGAACCCCTCCACGGCCTGCTTCTGGTACGGCCGCAGCGCCCAGCCCGACTCGTCGAGCTCGATGGGGTGGGCCTCCCCGTCCACGTATCCCGCGTGGTCCTCGGCCGGCCAGCCCAGCTTCAGCAGCGTCTGCTTGATCTGCCCCCGCTCGGAGGGGTGCACCGCGACGGTGTCGGCGTCGATCCGCGCCCCCACCAGCGGCTGGACCTTCTTCGAGCGCAGGATCTCCTCCAGCACCGGCCGGTCCGTGGTCGTCAGGACCAGCCCGTGGGCGGGGTGCTTGCTCAGCGTCAACCGTCCGTAACGGTCCATGGTCTCGGCGACGTCCACCAGCAGCGCGTGCGGCACCGGATAGCGGCTGTGCTCCACCAACGCGTCCACGACCTGCTCGGCGTCGTGCCCGGCGGCCCGGGCGTTCCACAGCCCCAGCGGCGTGACGCGATAGGTGTGGATGTGCTCCGGCGCCCGCTCCAGCTCGGCGAAGGGCGCGATGGCGCGACGACAGGCGTCGGCCCGCTCGTGGTCGACCTCCAGCAGGAGGGTCTTGTCGCTCTGGACGATGAGGGGTCCGTTCACTCTCCACCCTTCTCGATCGGATGGCTCCGAGGAACCAAACCTCCAGTGTGCCCGACTCCGGGGGAAACGTGGAGCGCCGATCAGGACGACGCCGCTCGACCCGCCGCCCGACCCGGCGGGTGCCGGGTCACCGGGTCTATCACCGAGTATCACGCGCCTTCGAAGCGCTGTCCGGCGGCCGTACCAGCCGAGGCCGGCGCCGGGTGTCCACCGACCGGTGGACTGCACCCCGAAAAACCCCGCGCGCCGGCATCCGATCGCACCTTTCACGCCACTTTCCCCATGCATGCAATTGGCCACGAAATTCCTTTCTCGATCATCTCGCGGTGATGTCCGAACGGGAGGCATTGCGCTCCGGATTTTGTCGGCCGCATGCTGATCCGCGTCGAAAATCCGCAGTGGAAAGGCAATCGGAAAGGAAGCAATGAGAAGTCGATTACGGATCGGTGTGCTCGCCGCGACGGCGGCCGGCGCCCTCGCCCTCACCGCCGCACCGGCCAGCGCGGCGACCACGCCCTGGCAGTCTCCGCCGCCGCTGGCCGGCTTGGTCTGCGGGGCAACGCAGGCCCATGCCGGCTCTCCCGGGATCTCCTTCAAACCGTGCATCGGCAGCGACGCCGGCGGCGCTCGGGCGATGCTCCTCGTGACCAACGGGTCCGGTGGCCCGGTGACGGCTTCGGCCCAGGTCCGCACCGCGTGGGGGAGCAACGCGGACTGCCCCGCCACCTCGTTGCGCTCCGGCCAGGTGCGGAGCTGTCACGGCGACGCCGTCCCGGCCGCCCAGCCGCAACTGCCCAGCGGGACCCTGACGGTCAACGGCATTACGGACCACTTCTGACCCAGGTCGCTTCGTCCAGCTCAGCGCCACACCTCCCCGCGCCCGCGTGGGAGGTCCCACGGAGTGGAAGGCATTTCCCGTGCGTTTGAAAGCCCTCGCAATCGCCGGCGCCGCAGCAGGCGCCCTCGCCCTGACCGCGTCACCGGCCAGCGCCAACCCCATTCCGACCGTCAACTGGAAGCCGGTCAACACGACCCCTGACTGGAGTTGCTCCGCCTACCAGCCCCACTCCGCAAACTCGGGCGTCAAGTTCAAGACGTGTCATGTGCTGAACCGGTTCGGCGACGGTCAGACCGTGCTCGTCGTGCAGAACTCAACTGCCGCGAAGGTCTACATCTCAGGCACGATCCGTTCCAACTACGGCAGCAACGTGGACTGTGAGTACAGCGCCATGGGGGCAGGTGGTACGGCCGGGTGCTACGCCCCCACCGTCCGCGACGTCAGCCCTCCGATGATTAGCGACGTGCGGTTGTTCCTCCACTGAGAACGGGGCGCCGCCGCTGTCCCCCGGCGGCGGCGCCTTCTCGTTGTCGGGCCCGGGGGTTGTCCCCACCTTCCGGGCTGCCACTGCCCGGTGGATCGAGTCGGGCGTCAGCGCCATGGTGGCCGCCCGGTCGGCGAAGCCAAGATCGACACATGGCAAAGAATCAACTACGCAGCGCTGCACGGGCTGTTGCGGCCGGCTCGCTCGCCCTGGCGGGCGTCGGCGGTCTCGCCGCACCGGCCGCGGCCGACGCAGGCACGAGCACCCAAACGCAGGCCATCGCAGGGGCGGGGACGGAGCGCGCGCGGGGTGCGCTCGTGTCGTACGAGCTGCGGCACACCTTCACGCGGGCGCAGGTCACCGACGCCCTCGCCCCGCACGTGGCGACCGACCAGGTGCGGCACGGCGTGTCCACGTACCTCGTGAAGTACCGGACGGTCGACCACCGGGGCGCGCCCGTCGTGGCCAGCCAGCTCGTCGCCCTGCCCGACAACGGCGACCGGTCCCTGCCGGTCGTGTCCTGGCTGCACGGCACGACCGTCACCAAGACCCACGTGGCCAGCGCCCGCACCGACACCAACGACCACCGCGCCGCACTGCTCTTCGCCTCGACCGGACGCGCCGTCTCCGCGCCCGACTACGTCGGCCTCGGCAAGGACAGCCCGGGCCGGCACCCCTACGGGGACCCCCGCTCCACGGTCGCCGCCGGCGTCGACGGACTGCGCTCGGCGCGCGTCGCCGCACGGGATCTCGGCCGGCGCCTGGAGCGGGACGTCCAGGTCAGCGGGTTCTCGCAGGGCGGCCCCGCGACGATGTTGATGGGCCGTGCGCTCCAGCAGGAGGGCGCCGACCGGTACTTCCGGCTCGGCGCGCTCGCCCCCGTCGGCGGCCCCTTCGACCTCAGCGCGTTCGAGAAGGCCGCAGCCGACGACGCGGTGGAGAAGTCCGGGCTCTACCTCGGCTACTTCGTCACCGCGTGGAACTGGATGTACGGCGGGCTGTACGACTCCCCGAGCGAGGCTTTCAAGGCGCCGTACGACGCCGTCGTCGAGGAGCTGTTCAACGGCGCTTACGAACCGCAGGAGATCCTCGCGAAGCTCCCGCCGGCCTCCCGCGACCTGTTCACCCCGCAGTTCTTGGAGAAGGTGCGCAACCCCACGGGAGAGTTGGCCCGCCGCCTGCGCCCGCTGGACACCACCTGCGACTGGCGCCCCGAGGTCCCGGTGCGGATATTCCACGCCGCGGGTGACAAGGACGTCGACTTCGCGCACGCCCGGCACTGCGGGGCGCAACTGACGGCGAACGGCGCCGCGTACGAGCTGACGGACCTCGGTCAGTACGACCACAACGGCTCGGTGCGCCGGGCCCTGCCCGAGATCGTGCGCTTCTTCGACGCGGCGACGGGCCGGCCGTAGGCCCGTAGCCCGCATGTCCACGGGGTCCACGGGGCCGTGGGCCCGTACGTCCAGTGTCCCGCCGCCGCGTCGAGCGCCCCGCCACCCGCTACGTCGCGCGCGGCAGGGCCTTGGGCTCCGGCTCCGGCCGGCGCTCGTGCGGGGTGCGCTGGCGGGGCACGAAGACCAGGTGCTGGTGGCCGCGGCGCAGGTCGAGCTTGAGGCGGACGTTGCTCGCACGGGTGAGCATCACGCCCACGCCCAGCGCCGCCAGCAGGGAGACCAGGCCGCCGGCCGCGAAGCCGATGCGCGGGCCGTACGCGTCGGTGATCCACCCCACCAGGGGCGCGCCGAGCGGGGTGCCGCCCACGAAGACCATCATGAACAGGCTCATCACCCGGCCCCGGACGGCGGGGTCGGTGGCCATCTGGATGCTGGAGTTCGCCGTCACGTTCACGGTGAGGCCGAACGTGCCGATCGGGACCAGCAGCGCCGCGAAGAGCCAGAAGGACGGGGCGAACGCGGCGACGACTTCCAGGGCGCCGAAGAGGACCGCGGCGCCCACGAGTATCCGCATCCCCGAGGCCCCGCGGCGGGCCGCGAGCAGGGCGCCGGCGAGCGAGCCGATCGCCATCAGGGTGTTCAGCAGGCCGTACGTCTCGGCGCCCGAGTGGTACACCTCGTCGACGAAGGCGGAGAGCCAGATGGGGAAGTTGAAGCCGAAGGTGCCGATGAAGCCGACGAGGACGATCGGCCAGATCAGCTCGGGGTGCGCGGAGACGTACCGCAGCCCCTCGCGCAACTGGCCCTTGCCGCGCGGCGCCCGGACGGACTTGTGCAGCTCGCCGGTGCGCATCATCAGCAGGCCGACGATGGGTGCGATGAACGACAGGCCGTTGAAGAGGAAGGCGTAGCCGCTGCCGACCGCGGTGATCAGCACGCCGGCGACGGCGGGGCCGACGAGCCGGGCGGACTGGAAGTTCGCGGAGTTCAGGCTGACCGCGTTGGCGAGCTGGTCCGGGCCGACCATCTCGTTGACGAAGGTCTGCCGGGCCGGGTTGTCGACGACGGTCACGAGGCCGAGCAGGAAGGCCGTGAGGTACACGTGCCAGACCTCGACCTGGCCGGTCAGGGTGAGCGCGGCTAGTGCGAGGCCGGTGAGGGCCATCGCCGACTGGGTGCCCAGCAGCAGGGGCCGCTTGGGGAGCCGGTCGGCGAGCACTCCGCCGTACAGCCCGAAGAGCAGCATCGGCAGGAACTGCAGCGCCACCGTGATGCCGACCGCGGAGGCGGAGCCGGTGAGGGTGAGCACCAGCCAGTCCTGGGCGATGCGCTGCATCCAGGTGCCGGTGTTGGAGACGACCTGGCCTATCGCGAAGAGCCGGTAGTTGCGGATCTTCAGCGAGCTGAACATGGTGGTAGGGGCAGGTGCGGGGGCGGAATCTGTTCCGGGTCCCGTACGCAAAGTCGGTCGCCTCCTCGGCTTTGGTCCTATAGGTGCGCGAGCTTCTCCAGGACCGGGGCTGCGGCGCGCAGCTTCGCCCACTCGTCCTCGTCCAGGCCCTCGGCGAGGGCGGTCAGCCAGGCGTTCCGCTTGCGGCGGCTCTCTTCGAGCATGGCTTCGGCCTGCTCGGTCTGGCTGACGACCTTCTGGCGGCGGTCGTCCGGGTGCGGCTCCAGCCGGACCAGTCCTTTGGCCTCCAGCAGCGCGACGATCCGGGTCATGGACGGCGGCTGCACGTGCTCCTTGCGCGCCAGCTCGCCGGGGGTGGCCGAGCCACAGCGGGCGAGGGTGCCGAGCACCGACATCTCGGTGGGGCTCAGCGACTCGTCGACGCGCTGGTGCTTCAGCCGGCGGCCCAGCCGCATCACGGCCGAGCGCAGTGCGTTCACAGCGGCTTCGTCGGGGTCGGGGGCGTCCTCGGGGGAGTCGCCGGACCGACCGCCGTGGGACAGGTCAGACATGTTTGTTAGCTTAACTCATTACTCTGTCTAAATACCAGTCGGTTTCAGCGGTCGCCCCACAGCCGCCCCGCAGGCGTCCCGTGGGCAGCGCCGGGCGGTTGTCCGACGAAACCCACAATCACCCGTATGAGTGATACGTAGCCGGAAAGTGACGCACCGGCCGCGGGCGGGCGGCGACGCTGACCGCATGGGATCGGGATCGACTGTGTTGAGCCTGCGGATGGACGGCGACCTGCTCGAACGTGTTCGCCAGCACGCCGCGAAAAGGGGAATGAGCGTCCAGGACTACGTGGTCCGGACGCTCATTCGGGACGACTTCGACGAGCGCTTCAAAGCGGCCGTCGAGGAGACGGAGGAGTTCTACCGCTAGGGACGCCCTGGCTGAAGGGGGGCGGGGCCGGGCTACTTCGCCAGGCCCAGCGCCGGCATCGCGTAGTAGAAGACGAAGACCGCCGACACCGCGTACATCGCGATCGGCACCTCCCGGCCGCGCCCGACCGCCAGCCGCAGCACGCAGAAGGTGATGAAGCCGATGCCGATGCCGTTGGTGATCGAGTACGTGAACGGCATCATCACCATCGCGAGGAACGCCGGCACGGAGACCGTGAAGTCGCTCCAGTCGATGTCCTTGATGGAGCCCGCCAGGATCAGGAAGCCGACCGCGAGCAGCGCGGGCGTCGCGGCCTGCGAGGGCACCATCGTGGCCAGCGGCGTCAGGAAGAGCGCCAGGCCGAACAGACCGCCGGTGACCACCGACGCCAGACCGGTGCGGGCGCCCTCGCCGACGCCGGCCGTGGACTCCACGAAGCAGGTCGTCGCCGAGGACGAGGTGGCGCCGCCGGAGGCGACCGCGATGCCGTCCACGAACAGCACCTTGTTGATGCCGGGCAGGTTGCCGTCCTTGTCCAGCAGCTTGGCCTCGTCGCCGACGCCCAGGATCGTGCCCATCGCGTCGAAGAAGCAGGACAGCAGCACGGTGAAGACGAACAGCGTGCCGGTGAGCAGTCCGACCTTCTCGAAGCCGCCGAACAGGCTGACCTCGCCCACCAGCCCGAAGTCCGGCGTGGAGATCGGATTGCCCGGCCACTTCGGCGTCGTCAGACCCCACGACGGGACCTTCGCGACGGCCTCGATGATCATCGCGATGATCGTCATCACGACGATCGAGATCAGGATCGCGCCGGGCACCTTGCGGATGATCAGCACGAGGGTGAGCAGCGCGCCGAGGACGAAGACCAGGACCGGCCAGCCGTCGAGGTGGCCGCCGGCGCCCAGGGTCAGCGGCACGGTGGTGTTGGCGGCGTCCGGGATGCGGGAGACGAAGCCGGAGTCCACCAGGCCGATCAGCATGATGAACAGGCCGATGCCGATCGCGATGCCCTTGCGCAAGCTGCGCGGCACTGCGCTCATCACCCGTTCCCGCAGGCCGGTCGCGACCAGCAGCATCACCACGAAGCCGGCGAGGACGACCATGCCCATCGCGTCCGGCCAGCTCATCTTGGGCGCGAGTTGCAGGGCGACGACCGTGTTCACGCCGAGGCCGGCCGCGAGCGCGATCGGGACGTTGCCGATGACGCCCATCAGCAGCGTGGAGAAGGCCGCGGTCAGCACGGTGGCGGTGACCAGCTGACCGGGGTCGAGCTGGTTGCCGTACATGTCCTTCGCGCTGCCGAGGATGATCGGGTTCAGCACGATGATGTACGCCATCGCGAAGAAGGTGGCGAAGCCGCCGCGGATCTCGCGCGGCAGGGACGAGCCCCGCTCGGAGATGCGGAAGTACCGGTCGAGGTTGCCGAGCGGGCCCTTCGGCTGGTGCTGGGGAGCGGCAACGGATGCCGAGGGGGTCATGCGGTCCTCTTCGGGGTCTTCGGGCCTTCAGGGGGCGGCTTTTGTGTATCGGCCTTTGTGGATTCATACGAATGAATCCAGCCAGCAGCAAACCGTTTCAGTATGAACATATGAAGCCTTGAACGCTATCTCCGCGCGTAGACCCCTGGTGTCGCAAGGGATCCGCCGCCGCCCGGGACCCTGCGGGCGGCCGGCGTCCGCCGCCTACACTGAGCACATGGCGAAGTGGACCCCCCGGCACGAGGCACCCGAGCCCCTTGAAGGGCCGGTCGTCGCCACCATCACCATCGGGACGATCATCTGGTTCGCCCTCTTCCTGGTGCAGATCCCCTTCTACAGCTGGTTCGCCGACCGCGACCTGATGTGGTGGGTGTGGACCTGTCTCGCCGGCGGCGGGCTCGGACTCATCGGCGTCTGGTACGTCCGCAAGCGGGACGCCGCGATCAAGCGCGCCGAGGCCGCGGCCCGGGACGGCTCGGAGCGGGACGGCTCCGGTGCCCCGGGTGCCGCGGATGGCGTGAACGACACCGACGCGTAGTGCCACGGGACGATTCGGGTCCTCCCGTGGTCTGATCATCCGCAGCTCCGAAGGGTGCCGGCCGCGTCCCGGCCGTACCGTACGGAACATGACCCAGTCGGCGAGGATGGACACGGACGGCCCCGACGGCTCCCGCGGCACCGGGCCACGACGACCGGACCCCGAACCGGGGTCGGACGAGGGGACCGGGTCAGGGTCGGGTCCGGGTCCGGGCCCGCGACCGGACGCCGCCGGCGCGCGACGGCCCGCCATCGACGCGGGCGCCGAACTCGACCCCGTACACCCCGTGCCGCCGCCCGCGCCCGCCCCGGCGGTCGGACTCACCTCCGCCCAGGTCGCCGAGCGCGTCGCCCGCGGCGAGGTCAACGACGTACCCGTCCGCTCGTCCCGCTCCACCGTCGACATCGTCCGCGGCAACGTCTTCACCCGCTTCAACGCGATCATCGGCGTGCTGTGGGTGATCATGCTGATCGTCGCGCCCATCCAGGACAGCCTCTTCGGTTTCGTCATCATCGCCAACACCGGCATCGGCATCATCCAGGAACTGCGGGCGAAGAAGACCCTCGACGGGCTCGCGGTCATCGGCGAGGCGAAGCCGACCGTACGGCGCGACGGGCGGCCCACCGCGGTCTCCACCTCCGAGATCGTCCTCGGCGACCTCGTCGAACTCGGCCCCGGCGACAAGGTCGTGGTGGACGGCCGGGTCGTCGAGGTCGACGGCCTGGAGGTCGACGAGTCCCTGCTCACCGGCGAGGCCGACCCCGTGCTCAAGCGCCCCGGCGACCAGGTCATGTCCGGCAGCTTCGTCGTCGCCGGCGGCGGCGCGTTCACCGCGACCAAGGTCGGCCGCGAGGCGTACGCCGCCCAGCTCGCCGAGGAGGCGTCCCGCTTCACCCTCGTCCACTCCGAACTGCGCAGCGGCATCAGCACCATCCTGAAGTACGTCACCTGGATGATGGTCCCGACCGCGATCGGCCTGATCGTCAGCCAGCTCGTGGTCAAGAACGCCGATCTGAAGGACTCCATCGCCCGGACCGTCGGCGGCATCGTGCCGATGATCCCCGAGGGCCTGGTCCTGCTGACCTCCGTCGCCTTCGCGATCGGCGTGATCCGGCTCGGCCGCAAGCAGTGCCTGGTGCAGGAACTGCCGGCGATCGAGGGCCTGGCCCGGGTCGACGTCGTCTGCCTCGACAAGACCGGCACGCTCACCGAGGGCGGCATGGACGTGACGGAGGTACGGCCGCTGGGCGGCGCGGACGACGCGTACGTGCGCCGCGTCCTCGGCGCGATCGGCGCGTCCGACCCGCGCCCCAACGCGTCCCTGAAGGCCATCGTCGAAGCGCACCCCGAGCCCGCGCCCGACGCCGACGGGACCGGCCGCTGGCGCACCCTGGAGGCGCTGCCGTTCTCCTCCGCCCGCAAGTACAGCGGCGCGCGCTTCGAGGAGGACGGCGCGGGCCGCACCTCCACCTGGCTGCTGGGCGCGCCCGACGTCCTGCTGCCCGCGGACGACCCGGCGCTCACCGAGATCGAGCACCTGAACGAGCAGGGGCTACGGGTCCTGCTGCTGGCCCGCGCCGACGCGCTGGAGGACGTCGCGGGCGCCCGAGCCACCGCGCTGGTCGTCCTGGAGCAGCGACTGCGGCCCGACGCCTCCGACACGCTCGCGTACTTCGCGGACCAGGACGTCGCCGCGAAGGTGATCTCCGGGGACAACGCGGTCTCCGTCGGCGCGGTCGCCGCGAAGCTCGGCCTGCCCGGCGCGGAGCACACGGTGGACGCGCGCACCATGCCGGCCGACCGCGACGAGATGGCGCAGGCGCTGGACGACGGCGCGGTCTTCGGGCGCGTCACCCCGCAGCAGAAGCGGGACATGGTCGGCGCGCTCCAGTCCCGCGGGCACACGGTCGCCATGACCGGCGACGGCGTCAACGACGTCCTCGCGCTCAAGGACGCGGACATCGGCGTCTCCATGGGCTCCGGCTCGGAGGCGACCCGCGCGGTCGCCCAGATCGTCCTGCTGAACAACAGCTTCGCCACGCTGCCGTCGGTCGTCGCGGAGGGCCGCCGGGTGATCGGCAACATCACGCGGGTGGCGACCCTCTTCCTCACGAAGACGGTCTACTCCGTGCTGCTGGCGATCCTCGTCGTCATCAGCCAGGTCGAGTACCCCTTCCTGCCGCGGCACCTGACGCTGCTGGCGACGCTGACGATCGGCGTGCCGGCGTTCTTCCTGGCGCTGGCGCCCAACAAGGAACGCGCGAAGCCGCACTTCGTGCAGCGGGTGATGCGGTACGCGATCCCCTCCGGCGTGATCGCGGCGGCGGCCACCTTCACCACGTACCTGCTGGCCCGCTCGTACTACACCGGCCCCGACGCGCTCGACGCGGAGACCAGCGCGGCGACGCTGACGCTGTTCCTGGTCGCCCTCTGGGTCCTGGCGATCATCGCCCGCCCGTACACGTGGTGGCGGCTGCTGCTGGTGGTGACGATGGGGGCGGGGTTCCTGATCGTGCTCGTCGTGCCGTGGCTCCAGGAGTTCTTCGCGCTGAAGCTGGTCGGGACGACGATGCCGTGGACGGCGGTGGGGGTCGCGGTGGCGGCGTCTGCGGTGCTGGAACTGACCTGGCGCGCGGTCTCCCACCGCGACCCCTCCTAGCCCCCGCGCTTACCCTGCGGCCCGCGACGCGAGACCTCCCCGCCGTTCCCCGAGCGGCCTGCGCTGGTCTCCGCGCCCTAGTGGTGGGTTGCTCGCGCAGTTCCGCCCCCTGCCCGCAGGGGGGCTAGCTCGGGGAGTTCGTCGGTTGGCGGGGGACGCCCACACCCGCCCCCACCCGCAACCGCAGCAGATCGTCGCCCCAGTCGTCCAGCACCGCCCCGTGCCCCCACCCCCTCGCCAACGGCTCCAGCTCCGTGAACAGGCGGCGGATCGCCACGGGCGCCGACGGGGTCAGGACCTCCGCCAGCAGGGGGAGCAGGTGGTCGTGCGACCACTCCGGGCGGCTCAGCGGATGGTGCCGCAGCTCCCACGACAGGTACTTGTTGTACGGGCGCACCCGGTTGTGCAGGGCGAAGACGTACGTCAGGAAGTACGGCACCGCCTCCGCCGCGTCCAGGCCCGCCGCCAGCACCTGGCCGTCCCGCGCGCTCTTCACGCACCGGTACGCGCTGTTCAAGAACGCGTCCAGGAAGCCGGGCGCCAGCGCAGCCGCCTCCTCGCGCGTCAGGGCGCCCTTCGCCGCGACCAGCTCCCCGATGAGGCCGTCCGCGGTGTCCTTGACGACCTTGGCGTGGGCGAAGGCGTATCGGTTCCACTCGGTGCCCGAGCCGGCCAGCGCGTGGGTGCGGAACTCGGCCAGCGGCAGGACCACCACGTCCAGCAGGGCGTCCCGCCGGGACAGCGCCGTGAGCGGGCCGGCGCCGTCCTCGACAACGAGGTACACGTCGTAGTCGGAGCGGTCGGTCGCGACACCGTCACGGGCCCGGGAGCCGCTGAGCACGAGCCCGAGGACCCGGCGGTCCCGACGCACCCGGTTCAGGAGTGCGGCGTACTCCTCTGCGGCGGAGGTTGTAGGGGTCACCGGTCCAGCCCACCACGCCTCGCCGCCCGTTCCAACCCGTTTTCACCCACCAAACATGCGCAGGATTCCGCGCAGGAGTCCGCACGGGCGCACGCACGACCACCCGCACGCGCTCCCGCGCAGCAGCCCGCACGGGCAGCCGCACGCACCACCCGCACGGGCCCGCGGCACGGGCGCCCGGGCCTCACGCGCCCGGGTCGAACCAGCGGTCCCGGGCCAGCTCCTCCGTCCGCGACGGGTCCTCCAGCAGCGCGGCCACCTCGAAGCGCCGCGGCCACTGGCCCGCCGCCCACGCCAGCCCCGCCGCGACGCCCTCGACCGTCGCCGCGTGCACCACCCCGTCGGACGTACGGCGCCAGTCCAGTTCGACGCCGCCGGCGACCAGCTCCTCGTGCTCGACGTACGCGTCGGGCGTCGCCGGGCCCAGCAGGACCCGCACCGAGTCGGGGACCTCGTGCTCCTCGCCCGCCGACGTCACCTCCGCGGTGACCGCCTCGCTCAGCCGGCGCACCTGGAACAGCTCCGCCAGGTCCGCCGCGCGCTCGGGGGAGACCGGCAGCAGCGGCAGGCCGCCCGAGAGCGGGATCAGGTCCGGCGCGTCGGCGACCACCGCGTCCGCCGCGTCCACCACCCGCACCTCGCCGTCCACCACGGCCCGCACCGCGTCCGGCAGCGTGACCTGCTCCGGGTCGAGGTCCGCGAGCGCCGTGTAGAGCCCGTGCAGCTGGGCCGGGCGCACCGGGCGCTCCGCGTCCGCGAGCCGCCCCAGCAGCTCCGCCGCCCCGCCCGGCTCGTCGAGCAGCGCGGCGACCGAGGTGCGCACCCCGAGCGCCCGCAGCACCTGCGCGTCGTCGAAGCCGGAGGCGTCCACGGACTCGTACAACCCGTCCAGCAGCGGATCGCCGCCGGCCGCCCGCAGCCCCGCGGGGCGCCGGCCGTCGAGCACGGGGTGGTCGCGCAGCCACCACGCGGTGTACGGCCGCACGGTCTGCGTGGTCCCGTCCGGCAGCAGCACGCGCACGGGCTGGGTGAGCGCGTCCCGCAGCGGCGGCTGGGCGAGCAGCGCCAGCGCCTGCGGCCACCGGTCGTCGTCGACCAGGTCCAGGTCCCGTACGGCCACCAGCTCCGTCGCCACCGGCGGCACCGGCCCCTCGGGGAGCCGGTCCAACACGTCCTCGCACCACACGTCGACCGCGTCCAGCAGGCCCGGGTCGTCCGGCTCCGCGTAGTCGCCGTCGCGCGGCTCCAACTCGTCCGGGTCGAGGACGACGTCCGCGGCGCGCACGAGGGCGAAGTTCGTCAGCACCCCGCAGGCGGCGAGCGCCCGCCCGTCCCAGCGCTCGGCCAGCTCGGCGTCGCAGAACGCCAGGTCGCCCTCGCGCATCACCGAGGCGAACGGGCTGCCCGGCAGCACCAGCTCACCCGCCGGCGACAGCTCGCCGTCCTCGTCGGGCAGCGCCAGCGCCCCCAGCCACGGCTCGTCGCCCGGCTCCAACTCGGCGTCGCGCACCAGCGCCAGCACCGTGTCCGCCAGCTCCTCGGCGTCCAGCGCCGCGGGCGCGTCCTCGTCCCAGATCTCACCCGCCTCCAGCGAACCGGCGACCGCGGTGCGCACCTGCGGGGTCGTCAGGACGGCGCGCGGCGTCGCGGGCAGCGCGCCCAGCTTCTCCAACAGCGGGTGCGCGGCGTCCTCGTGGGCGACCTTCAGCCCGAGCCGGGCGAGCTGCTCGTGGGTCCCGGCGCGGCCGTCCGGCAGCGGGAGCAGGATCTGCCGCGGCCCGATCACGGTGCGGCCGTCCGCGAGCGGCACCGGGAGGCCGGTGAGCCGGTCCGGGTCGACGCCGGCGAGGCTCTCGTACAGCCGCCACCACCAGCCCGGCTCCCGCTCCAGCCCGGCCAGCCGGTCGACCGCCTCCGTCAGCGGGACCCGGGCGACGCCGAGGGTGCGCAGCTCGGTGCGGCGCTCAAGCCCGGCGGGCAGCAGCGTCGGCAACACCTCCGCCAGCACCCGTACGGTCTCCAGGCCCGCGCCCTCCACCACCTCGGCCTCCATCGGCCGCAGCGCCCCGGAGCGCTCGGCGGCCGGCAGGCCGGTGTCCTCCTCCACGCCCGTCCTGGGCGCGGCGGGCTCCAGGAACGCGACGCGCGGCAGCCGCCGCAGGACCGCGGCGCGCAGCGCCCCGTCCAACTCGCCCTTGCCGAGCGGGCCCGGCACCAGGTCCACCGTGCCCGTCGACAGCGGCTCCCAGCCGCCGAGGAGCGTCGCGTACGCATCGGCGGCGCGCTCCACCACGAAGTCGGTGAGCGGCCCGGGCGCGGGGTGCCGACGGGTGGTGTCCAGCGGCAACGAAGCGATCAGCAGCGCCGGTACGCCCAGCGGCTCGTCCGTCGGCGTCGGCGCGTGCACGACGGGCGCGGTCGCCGGCCGCTCCGGCGCGCCGTCGCCGTTCACGGGGACCGCCCACGTCACGCTCCAGTACGGCCGCAGCCGCTCCTCGACCGGACGGTCCTTCAGCAGCGCGGCGTCCAGCGCGCCGCCGTCGCTGACGGTGCGCCAGCGGCGGGCGCCGTTGCCGTGCGCGCTGTTGCTGTCGCTGTCCAGGATGCGTACGTACGGGCCGTCCGTCTCGCGCCGCAGGGTCCGTACGCCGTCGGGCGTGTCGACGACGACCTCCGCGAGGCCGGGAAGCGTGAGGAGCAGGGCGTCGTCGATCGAGCGCAGCAGGTGCTCGACGAGGTCGACGGCGGCGCCGTCGCGCAGCGGCAGCACCACGACGGTGTCGTACCCGTCGGGCGCGGTGCCCTCGGCGGGGAGCGGGAGACGCAGCGTCGGCACGTGCCCGTCGCGCCGCCGCAGCTCCTCGGCGAGGCCGGGGCTCGGCTGCGCCTGCGCGACCTCCTGCGCGAGGGCGCGCGCCTCCGCGAGCGACCAGCGGACGGCGCCGTGCCGCCCGACCACCGCGGGCTCGTCGCTGACCGCGAGCACCGCGGCGAACCCGACGCCGAACCGGCCGACGCCCTGGTCGTCGCGCTTCGCCGATGCGCGCAGGGTGCTCAGGGACTCGACGCCGGTCGCGTCGAGCGGGGCGCCGGTGTTCGCCACGGCGAGGGTGTTCTCACGGAGCGTCAGCCGCAGCCGGCCGGGGGAGCCGGTGCGGGCGGCGGCGTCCGCGGCGTTCTGCGCCAGCTCGATGACGAGGCGGTCGCGGTAGCCGCCGAGTACGAGGTCCTCCTCGGCGTTGGCGTCCTCCCGGAACCGCGCGGGGCTCGCCGCCCAGGCGTCCAACACGCCGCGCCGCAGGCGTGCGGTGCCGAACGGATCGGCGGCTTCGGAGGGACTGACGACGCTCACGGTGTGGCTCCGCTCTGTCTGTTCTGCGTTTCACTGTCACCTGCGCGCCGAAGGTACCGCGTCCCCCCGGGCGGCCCCGCCCGCCCTTCGCCCTGCGGCGGGCTTGCCACACAGTTCCCCGCCGTTCCCCTGCGGGCCGCGCTGATCTCTGCGGGCCGTCTGTGGCTGTTCGCGCAGTTCCTCGCGCCCCTGACTACCCCGCCGTTTCCCTGCGGAAGGTCTGGTCTCTGCGGCCCGGTGGTGGGCTGTTCGCGCAGTTCCCCGCGCCCCTAATTGCCTCGCCCTTCGGGCGTAGGCATGGCCCTGAGCCCCGCCCGCCCGCAAGGCATGGGGCCCCAGCGCCCCAAAACCTTCGCCCCCAGCTTGCAGTCAAAAGGCGGCGGCAGCACATCAGGGGCGCGGGGAACTGCGCGAACAGCCCACCACCGGGCCGCAGAGACCAAACTTCCCGCAGGGAAACGGCGGGAAGGGGCGCTGGGTCCCCCGTGCCCGTAGGGCACAGGTGGGGGTCCCCCCACGCCCCTGGGCGTAGGGGGCGGAACTGCGCGAGCAACCACCCGCGGCCCGCAGGGGAACGGCGGGGGCCACGAGCGCCAGCGCAGCGCAGGGCTACGAGTGGCCCAGGTCCTCGTCCGGCGGGGCGCCGACGTGGGCGGGCTCCTCGCCGAGGGGGAACTCATCCGCGGCCATCGAGTCCAGCACCGGCGGCGCCGGCTGCGGCGCCTTCGGCATCACAGCCGCCTCCGAATGCCCCCCGCACCCGTACGACAACGACACCACGTGCCCGTCCGCCGGCGAGAACTCGTTCGCGCAGATCCCGAACGCCTGCGACAGCGACCCCGCGATCGGCACCAGGAACCCGCAGGTCACGCAGGACGCCGGCGCGGCCTGCGCCATCGGGGTCTTCGCCCCGAAGGACTCGTCCCAGCGGTCCGCCGCGGTGTGCAGGCCGTACCGGGACAGCACCCGCGCCCGGCGCATGCCGAGCTCCTCCGCGAGGGACGCGAGGTCGCCGCGGCCGTTGGGGAAGGTGTCCGCGGGCCGCCGGTCGGTCAGCTCCGCGTCCTCCTCCTCGACGCGCTCCGCGAGGTCGTGCGTGGTCCCGGCGAGCGCGGAGTTCGGCGGCGGGGCGTCCTCGCCGGAGTAGCCGGGCTCCAGCCGCAGGTCCTCCGCCTCCGTGGGCAGCAGGTCCCCCGGCCCCAGGTCACCCGGGCGCAGGCGCTCGCTCCACGGCACCCACTCGGGCGCCAGCAGCGCATCGGGGCCGGGCAGTAGTACGGACTCGTCGAGGGTGACCAACTTCGCGCGCGAGGCGCGGGCCACGGTCACGGCCCACCGCCAGCCGCGGTAGCCCGGCTCCTTGCACTCGAAGAAGTGCGTGACGACGCGATCCCCCTCCGATACGAGGGAGACGTGCTCGCCCACCACACCTGGCGCCGCGACCTCCTCCGCGGCTGCCCTGGCGAGATCTACCGCCTCGGCGCACAGACGGTCGGGGGTACGGCTTCGCGTCGTCGCAGCACTCACAGGTCTCGCTTCTCTCCTACGCCGTCTCACGGGTGCCGCCGACCGACCGATGCGTGGGGTACGGGCCGCGGGCGGAGCGGACCAGGGGGCCGCATCGACGTCCGCGCCCGGACCGGTCGTCCCGGGCACACCTCTGTGTCATCCATTCTGCGGGATGGCGAAGAGGCGCGCGGCCGAGAACATTCGCCGGTGGCGCGCTACGCACGCTACCTCCTTCGCAGCGCCCCGCCCACCTGCGCGCCCCAACCGGGAGCTAACAACCCCGCATCACCCGCCGTCGCGCCGGTCCTTCGGGCAGTATGGCGTGGTGGCCGCAGCCAGTTCGTCGGACGACGGGTCCGGGGCGCTCACCCGAGCGTGCCGGGCGGTGGGGCGCGCACTGCACCTGCCGTTCAGCGGCACGGCGCGGTCCATCCGCAAGGCGACGCACGCACAGGGCGCCGGCGAGTCGGGCCTCGGCCGGCTGATTGAGCTGCACGCGGTGAACGGCGCCGGCGACGTCATGATCACCGTCGCCCTCGCGTCGACGGTCTTCTTCTCCGTGCCCACGGACGAGGCACGCGGCCGGGTCACCCTCTACCTGGCGATCACCCTCGCGCCGTTCGCGCTGCTCGCGCCGGTGATCGGCCCGCTGCTGGACCGGATCCCGCACGGCCGGCGGGCCGCGATGGCCACGGCGATGCTGGTCCGGGCCGCGCTGGCGCTGGTGCTGTCGGCGGCGGTGGTGACGGGGTCGCTGGAGCTGTATCCGGCCGCGCTGGGGGTGCTGGTGGCCTCCAAGGCGTACGGCGTGGTCCGCAGCGCGGTCGTACCGCGACTGCTGCCGCCGCGGTTCTCCCTCGTCAAGGCGAACTCGCGGGTCACGCTCGCCGGGCTGCTGGCGACCGGCGTGGCGGCGCCCGTCGCCGCGGGGCTGCACCAGATCGGCCCGGCGTGGACGCTGTACGGGGCGTGCGCGCTGTTCCTGCTCGGGGCGTTCTGGGCGCTGCGGCTGCCGCAGCGGGTGGACTCCGCGAAGGGCGAGACGAACGTGCGGGTGCTCACCCACGGCGGGAAGCGGCCCAGCCTGCGGACGGTCGGCCCGTCGGTGATCCACGGCCTGCAGGCGAACGCGGCGCTGCGCTGCCTTTCCGGGTTCCTCATCTTCTTCCTGGCGTTCCTGCTGCGGGAGCATCCGCTGGCGGGCCAGAGCGAGGCGATGTCGATGGCGATCGTGGGTGTGGCGGCCGGGGCGGGCAACGCGCTGGGGACGGTCGTGGGCGCGTGGCTGAAGGCGCGCGGCCCGGAGGCGATCATCGCGACGGTGCTGGGGGTGGTCCTGACGGCCGCGGTGCTGGCGGCGGTGTTCTTCGGCGCGGGGATGGTCGCCGTGCTGGCGGCGACGGCGGGGCTGTGCCAGGCGCTGGCGAAGCTGTCGCTGGACGCGCTGATCCAGCGGGACGTGCCGGAGGAGGTGCGGACGTCGGCGTTCGCCCGCTCGGAGACGTTGCTGCAGATGGCGTGGGTGGTGGGGGGTGCGGTGGGGATACTGCTGCCGTTGAACGGGGTGCTGGGGATGGCCGTCGCGGCGGGCATCGTCTGCGCGGGCTCCCTCGCCTCCACCCGCGGCCTCCTATCGGCCGCCCGCCGCGGCCCCCACCCCCACCCCCGCGTGGCCTAACCCCCGGCCCTCCGACGCCCTCGCCGTTCCCCCGCGGGAGCTCTGGTCCCTGCGGGTGCATTGTGGCTTGTCGCGCAGTTCCGCCCCCCGTTCCCGCAGGGCACAGGGGGCGGAACTGTGCGAACAGCCACGGACGGGCCGCGGAGATCAGTCCTCCCGCAGGGAAACGGCGGGGTTTTCAGGGGCGCGAGGAACTGCGCGAAACAGCAACAGACGGGTCGCGCACAGTGCGCCCCGGACGCGCACCCCGCACCCCGCCCGGAGGGCCACCGTGGCGACGGAGGGCGACGCGCGGGGGCCCCGGCGCAGGCCGGGGGACACGGGAAGATAGCCTTCCCGCATGACCGTTGCGTTCTTGTCCGGCAAGCGTCGCCGGGCCGTTGCCAGCATCGGCGCCGTCAGCGCCGGGCTCCTCGTCCTCTCCGCCTGCGAAAAGCCGACGCCGGTCGCGACCGTCACGGTCGGGACGGAGTCCGTCACCTCGGAGGCCGCCTGCTACAACGACGGCAAGGAGATCAAGGAGTCCGAGCTCCAGGACTGCCTGAACAAGAAGGAAGGCGAGACCGTCAAGGTGTCGCCGGACGAGCTGATCCGCTTCGGCGTGGACCCGGCGATCGCCGACAACGGCTGGTCGCTGTTCATCGACGGCAAGCCCGTCGAGCAGGAGCCGTACACCAAGACGTACCGCTCCCTCGTCGGCAGCTCCTTCTTCGCCGAGAGCACCGACTCCACGAAGATCCAGATCGTCGAGTCCAAGAAGGGCAAGATCATCGGCATCTGGACCTTCACCCTGAAGAAGTCCTGACGTCCGGGGGCGGGCCGTGCGCGTACTCGTCGTGACCGCCGTGGCGCCGGAGGCCGAGGCCGTCGACGCCGCGGACGTCGGTGCCCGCGCCCGTGGCAACGGAACCGTCGACGTGATCGTCGGCGGCGTCGGCCCCGCCTCCGCCGCCGCCCGCGCCGCCACCGCCCTCAGCCGCGCCCCCGTCCCGTACGACCTCGTGGTCAGCGCCGGGATCGGGGGCGGTTTTGTGCCGCACGCACCGGTCGGCTCGCTCGTCGTCGCGGACGCGATCGTCGCCGCGGACCTGGGCGCGCAGACGCCGGACGGCGGCTGGCTCCCCGTCGACGAGCTGGGCTTCGGCCGGGCGACGCACCTGCCGCCCGCGGGGCTCGCCCGCCGTGCCGCGCAGGCCGCGGGCGCCCTGTGCGCGCCGGTGCTGACGGTCTCGACGGTCACCGGAACGGCCGCCCGCGCGACCGAGTTGACCGCGCGTCACCCGCGCGCCGCGGCCGAGGCGATGGAGGGCTTCGGCGTGGCGGAGGCCGCGGCGGCGCACTCGCTGCCCGTCCTGGAGGTCCGGGCGATCTCGAACCCGGTCGGGCCGCGGGACCGCTCCGCCTGGCGCATCAAGGACGCGCTGACCGCCCTGACGGACGGCTTCCGACAGCTCAGCCCCGTCTTCTCCGAGCCCTCCGAGCCCTCCGAGGAGCCGAAGTGACCGGCACCCAAGCCCCCGCCGCGCGCAGCGACCGCACCGACCGCATCGACATCGCGTACTCGCCCTGCCCGAACGACACCTTCGTCTTCGACGCCCTGGCCCACGGCCGGGTGCCCGGCGCGCCCGCGCTGGACGTCACCTTCGCGGACATCGACGTCACCAACGGGATGGCGGAGCGCGGCGAGGGCACGGTGTTGAAGGTGTCGTACGCGGTGCTGCCGTGGATCCTCGACGAGTACGCCCTGCTGCCCTGCGGCGGCGCGCTCGGCCGCGGCTGCGGACCGCTGGTGCTCACCCGGGACGCCGAGGGCTCCGCCGCCGACCTCGCGGGCCGTACGGTCGCGGTGCCGAGCGAACGGTCCACGGCGTACCTGCTGTTCCGGCTGTGGGCGGCGACCGAGGTGCCGGGCGGGGTCGGCGAGGTGGTCGTGCTGCCGTTCCACGAGATCATGCCGGCGGTGCGGGACGGCCGGGTGGACGCCGGACTGGTGATCCACGAGGCGCGGTTCACGTACCAGGAGTACGGACTGCACCGGCTCGCCGACATGGGCGAGCACTGGGAGTCGACGACCGGGCTGCCGATCCCGCTGGGCGCGATCGTCGCGAAGCGGTCACTGGGCGCCGAACGGCTGCGGCTGCTCGCGGAGTCCGTCCGGGCGTCGGTGCGGATGGCCTGGGACGACCCGGAGGTCTCGCGTCCGTACGTACGGGAGCACGCGCAGGAGATGGACCCGTCGGTGGCGGACCGGCACATCGGGCTCTACGTGAACGAGTTCACCGCGAACCTGGGGCCCGACGGGTACGCGGCGGTGCGCGGCTTGCTCACGCGCGCGGCGGCCGAAGGGCTCGTGCCGGCGCTCGCGCCGGGCGCGCTCGACTTCGTCTGAGCGCCCGAGTGCTTCCGTACCTGCACTCCCTGAAGCGCCGAACCTCCCGTAAAGCACCTGAAGCACCTAAAGCGCCGAACGGCCGAAGGGCCTCGCACCGCCCCTCGGCCGGGATGCGCTCTGTGGCGCCGGGACCGTCACACGTCCAGTTGGTCCGCCACCGCCCGCAGCATGCCCGCGATCTTCGAGCCCTGCGCCTTGTCGGGGTAACGCCCGCGCTCCAACTGCTGGGTGACGTTCTCCAGGAGGGTGGTGAGGTCCTGCACGATGGACGCCAGTTCGTCCGGCTTGCGGCGCTGGGCCGCGGCGACGGACGGGGTGGGGTCCAGGACCGTGACGGACAGGGCCTGGTCGCCGCGCTGACCGGCGACGACACCGAACTCGACGCGCTGACCGGGCTTGAGCACGTCGACCCCGTCGGGCAGCACTGACGAGTGGACGAAGACGTCGCCGCCGTCGTCGCGGGAGAGAAAGCCGAAGCCCTTCTCGCTGTTGAACCATTTGACCTTGCCGGTGGGCACGTCTGTCCTCGTCCTCGTACTCGTTGGGGCGCTTCGTCGGGCGCTGATGCGCCGAAAACGGCTCTGGATAGCAGTGCAGCGGGTCGACCGACCCGCTCCGACTCCAAGGCTAATGGTCCAGGGGCTGGTGACAAGACGTCGCCGAACGGTTCCTACTCGCAGGGAACTACCCTGGCTGGATGACTGCTACTCCTTCCGCGCCGGGTGACGGGCTGGTCCGGGTCGGTGCCATCGTCTTCATCGTCGGCGCAGTGGCCACGCTCGTCACGCTGGCCCCGCTGTTCCTGGGCACCGAACCGTTCCCGCCGGTGGCGTACGGGGTGTGCATGTTGATGGGCGTCGGCTTCGCGATCGCGGGCGCGGGGGTACTCCGTTCGGTCGCGGCCCAGCGGCGGGCGGCCAAATCGGTGATGCCGCAATCATCCGGGATGTCCTGACGTTTCGGGGCCCGCGCGGGGCGCGTTACGCCTCCCGCGCGCCCGGCACGCGCCGGTTCGTGAGGTGGTCGCGTAGCCAGTCGGGGAAGGCGAGCAGGTCCTCAAGGATCACATCCGCCCCGGCTTCTCGCAGGTCAGCAGGGCTGCACGGGCCGGTGGGCACGGCGACGGAGAGCGCGCCGGCGGTGTGCGCACCGCGTACGTCCCCGATGTGGTCGCCCACGTAGACGCTTGCGCCGTACTCGCGCAGCGCTTCCGCCTTGCCCTCGGCCCACAGCCAGCCGATCACCGCGTCCGGCGCGATGTCGAGGTGCTCCAGGTGGAGCTTGGCGTTCGGCTCGTGCTTGGCGGTGACGACGATGGCCCGGCCGCCGTTCTCCCGCACGGCGCGCACCGCTTCCCGCGCGCCGGGGAGCGCCAGGGTGGGCTCGATCGCATACGTCGGGTAGATCTCGCGGTACCGATCACCCATGGCCGGAATTCGATCATCGGGGAACCAGTGCGCGAGCTCTTGTTCCAGCGGCGGCCCCAGTCGGGTGGCCGCGAGGTCGGCGTCGATCCACACTCCGGTCTCCGCGGAGAGGGCCCGGTAGGCCGCCCGGATGCCGGGTCGGGAGTCGATCAGCGTCATGTCCAGGTCGAAGCCCACGGTGAAGGGTGCAGGCGGAACAGCCGTGGGGGCGGGTGCCGGGCGGGGCGCGGTCCCCGGGCGCTTCGCCTCCCGGGGCGCGGTCCCTCGGTGCGTCGTCTCCTGGTGTGCGGCCATGGGGCCATTGTGCCCGTCGTTGTGTCGTACACGCTCTCTCGTACACTCAGCTAAGCCTTACCTATCCTTTTCAGTCACGCTTTACCTCTCAACTTCGCTTCTCAACTTCACTTCTCGACTTCGCTTCTCAACGTCACTCCTCGACTTCCTCGATTGGTCGCCATGTCAGCCAGACGCGCGCTTGCGGCCCGCCGCATCGGCTGGACGGCGGCGGCCGTCACTGCCCTGCTGGTCGCGGTGCTCCTCAGCCTCGGAGTGGGGGCGCGCACCATCCCGCCCTCGGCCGTCTTCGAGGCGCTGTTCCAGGACGGGGGCGGCGCGGACGCCCAAGTCGTCCGGGAGCTCCGGGTCCCCCGTACCCTCATCGGCCTGATGGTCGGCGCGGCGCTCGCCCTTGCCGGAACGGTCCTGCAAGGGCTCACCCGCAACCCCATCGCCGACCCCGGGATCCTCGGCATCAGCCAGGGGGCGTCCGTCGCCGTCGTCCTCGCGATCGCGTACGCCGGCGTGCACACCCTCACCGGATACGTCTGGTTCGCCTTCGCGGGCGCGGCGGTGGCGTCCGTCGCGGTGTACGCGATCGCCTCCAGCGGCCGGGGCGGCGCGACGCCCGTGAAGCTGGCGCTCGGCGGCGCCGCGATCAACGCCCTGCTCGCCTCCGTCACCAACGGCGTCCTCACCACCAAGGCCGCGGCGCTCGACGAGTACCGCTTCTGGCAGGTGGGTTCGCTGGCCGGGCGGGAGCAGGAGGTCGTCCAACAGGTCTGGCCGTTCCTGCTGCTGGGCGTGGTGCTGCTGGTCTACGTGGCACGCGGGCTGGACGCGCTCGCGCTCGGCGACGACGTGGCGAAGGGCCTCGGGCAGAACGTGGCGACGGTACGGGTCGTGGGCGGGATCGCCGCGACCGTGCTGACCGGCGTCGCGGTCGCCGCGGCCGGCCCGATCGCCTTCGTCGGCCTCGCCGTGCCGCACATCGCCCGCGCCGTCGTCGGCGGCGACCACCGGTGGCTGCTGCCGATGGCGGCGCTGATCGGGCCGGTGATGCTGCTGGTGGCGGACGTGGTCGGACGCGTGGTGTTCCCGCCCGGGGAGGTGCCGGCCGGGGTGACGACGGCGCTGATCGGGGTGCCGTTCCTGGTGGTGCTGCTGCGTCGGAAGAAGGTGGTGGCGGCGTGAGTACGCAGCTGCGCGGTGGGGCCGTACGGCCCGCCGGATACGGGGTGCTCCGCTCCTCCCGGGGCCGCGGCAGCGTGCTGGTGCACCGGCGCAGCGTCGTCGTCGCCGGCGCGCTCGCCGTCCTCCTCGCCGCGGTCTGCGTGGCGTACCTCTCCGTCGGCGAGAGCTTCGTGCCGCCGGCCGAGGTCGTGCGGGTGCTGCTCGGCGAGGAGACCCCTAACGAACTCGTCGTCGGCACGCTGCGGCTGCCGCGCCTGGTGACCGGGTTGCTGGTGGGCGCGGCGTTCGGGATCGCGGGCGCGCTGATCCAGACCGTGGCGCGCAATCCGCTCGCGTCCCCCGACGTCATCGGCATCAGCCAGGGCGCGAGCGTCGTCACGGTGGCCGCGATGACCTTCGGCGTCACCTCGTACACCCTGCTGCCGTACCTCTCCGTCGCCGGCGGGATCGCGGCGGCGGCGCTGGTGTACGTCTTCGCCTGGCGCGGCGGGCTGCACGCGGCGCGCTTCGTGCTGATCGGCATCGGGTTCGCGATCGCGCTGCGCTCGCTGACGACGCTGTTCATGACGAAGGGGGACTACCTCGTCGCCCAGCAGGCGCAGATCTGGATGACCGGCTCGCTCAACGGGCGCGGCTGGGACGAACTCGCGCCGCTGGCCTGGACGCTGCTGGTGCTCGCGCCCGCGATCGTCTGGGCGGCCCGCGCCCAGCGGACCGTCGCGCTGGACGACGACACCGCCACCGCGCTCGGCGTACGGCTCGGCCGGGTGCGGCTGGGGCTGGTGGCGCTCGGGGTGCTGCTGGCGTCCATGGCGACGGGCACGGCGGGGCCCGTCGACTTCGTGGCGCTGCTCGCGCCGCAGATCGCCCGCCGGCTGACGCGCACCGCGCAGTTGCCGTTGCTGAGTTCGGCGCTGACAGGCGCGGTGATCGTGGTCCTCGCGGACCTGTTGGCGCGTCGGCTCTTCTCGCCGACGGAGTTGGCCGTCGGCGTGCTCACGGCCGCCGTCGGCGCGCCGTATCTGATCTGGCTCATCATGCGGAGCCGTACCACCGGAGGGAAGGCGTGAGCCGACTGACCGCGCGCGGGCTGACGCTCGCGTACGAGGACCGCACCGTGGTCCACGAGCTGGACCTGGCGATCCCGGACGGCGCCGTGACCGTGATCGTGGGCCCCAACGCCTGCGGCAAGTCCACGACGCTGCGGGCGCTGGGCCGGCTGCTGAAGCCGAAGGGCGGCTCGGTGCTGCTGGACGGCCAGGACCTGGCCGGGCTGCCGACGAAGAAGATCGCGCAGCGGGTGGGGGTGCTGCCGCAGTCGCCGGTCGCGCCGGAGGCGATCACCGTCGGGGACCTGGTGTCCCGGGGCCGGCAGCCGCACCAGGCGTGGTGGCGGCAGTGGTCGGAGGAGGACGAGCGGGCGGTCACGGACGCGATGGCCCGCACTGACGTCACCGCGCTCGCGGACCGTCCCGTCGACGAGCTCTCCGGCGGGCAGCGGCAGCGGGTGTGGATCGCGATGGCGCTGGCCCAGGAGACGGAACTGCTGCTCCTGGACGAGCCGACGACGTTCCTGGACATCGCGCACCAGGTGGAGGTGTTGGACCTGGTGCGCCGCCTCAACCACGAGCGCGGCCGTACGGTCGTCGCGGTCCTGCACGACCTCAACCAGGCGGCGCGCTACGCGGACCACCTGGTCGCGATGAAGTCGGGCCGCGTGGTGGCGGAGGGCGCGCCGGCCGAGGTGGTCACGGCGGAGCTGGTCCGGGAGGTCTTCGGCCTGGAGTCGGTGGTGGTGCCGGACCCGGTGACGGGGTCGCCGCTGGTGGTGCCGGGGGCGCCGTACGGCTCGAAGGTGTCGGACGGGTCGAAGGTGTCGGACGGGTCGAAGGTGCCGGATCCGCGCTGAGGTGTTTCCGGGCTAGGACTTCGCGATCCGTATCAGGGTCTGCTGCCCGTTCGCGACGAGTGTGCGCTGCTCGCCCCGTACGGCGTACGCCTCCAGCGTGCACACGGTCAGCGTGCGCCCGGCCTTCAGCACGGTCCCGATCGCCTCGATGTGGTCGCCGACGGCCGGCGCGAGCAGGTTGATCTTGTACTCGACGGTGAGGACTTCGGTGTCCTCGGGGAAGAGCGTGTAGGCGGCGTACCCGCCGGCGCTGTCCGCGACGGCGCTGGTGGCCCCGGCGTGGACGTACCCGTTCTGCTGGGTGACCTCCGGCCGGCTGGGCAGCACGATGTGCACGCGCCCGGGCGCGACGTGCGCGAGGCGCGCGCCGAGGTGGGCCATGAGCCCCTGGCGCTCGAAGCTGGCCCGGATGCGCTTGTCGAGGTCGAGGTCGAGGTCGAGGTCAGGGCCGGGGTCGAGCGGTTCGTGGTGCGTCTGGTGTGCCACGGGCTCTCCTTCGCGGGGCGTCACAGGTCCGGCAGTACGTCGGTGAAGAAGGAGTGGTCCCCCGGGAACGTCGGCCGCAACTCCATGAACTCCTCGGCGGTGACCCAGCGGACCTCGCTGACCTCACCCGGGTCGAGGGCCAACTCCCCGCCCTCGATCGCGGCGGTCCACCAGTGCAGGACGAAGTCGCCGTCGTCGGTGGCGCTCTCCCACACCTTCGCCAGCGGAGCCACCCGCAGCCCGAGCTCCTCCTGCACCTCGCGCACCAGCGCGTCCTGTTGCCGCTCGCCCGCCTCGATCGTGCCGGCTGGCGGCGCCCAGTGGCCGGGTTGCCGCGCTTGCGGGCCCCGCAGGATCACCAGGATCCGGCCGGCCTCTTGGAGGACGGCCACCACGGCTTCCCGCTTGACTCCGGTCTTTTCCATGACATGGACACTATCTACGCGTAGGTCTGCCGAGCACCATCACGGCGTGTTGGCCCGCGCCGGCCGGTGCTCGCCTGTGAGGGCGGCTAGAAGAGGTAGGCGCAGGTGCCCTGTGCGACGTTCTTGAGGATGGTGCGCAGCCACGGGCTGCGTACGGCCGGCAGCCGGACCAGGGTGTGCTGGAACGTTTCCCGGTCGGCCCAGAACGAGTGGTTGGGGAGCAGGGGGAGCGGGTCGTCGCGGAGGACGTCCCGGGGCAGGCGGCCGGACGCGGGAACCGGCAAGTACGGCCGGGGGGAGACCAGCCACAGCCACACCCCCAGCGGCAGCGGCACGAGGTACGCCGCTGCGGTCGGGCTGGCGGGGGCCCAGGTCTGACCCGTCTGGGGATGGATCGGTACGAGGAGGATGTCGACGCCCGCGTCCGGGGATGGCTGTCCCGGTCCGGCCAGGACGGCGCGGCGCTCGGGGGCGTCGGCGGGTAGCAGGTCGTCGAGCGCGCGTTGGAAGACGTCCGCGGTCAGACCGGCCGGGACCTCCACCCGCTGCCCTCGGGAGGCGACGAGCAGATGGGCGAGCGCCTTGCCGGCCGCGGCCTCCCACTGCGGACTCCACGACCAGTAGTGGCCCGGCCCCGACCGCCCTCCCCATGTGCCGATCGGCTCGAACGGGGGCGTTCGCTCTCCCCGCTCCGCCAGCTCCGCCCAGGAGAGCGGCGTTGCGTGGACCCCCTCAACGGGGACTCGGTGCACGGCGTCCGGGCTGAGCCGCACCGCCTGCCAGAGCGAACAGTCGTCGATCCTGGTCGCCACGGGCAGGTCGCACGCCAGACAGGCCATGTTGGGCCCGTCGGCTCCGTCGAGGCCGCAGCAGGCACCGCCGCGCTTCTCGGGCACCAGCCGGGTTCCACGGACGTCGCCGGGCGCGATGACGACCTCCCCGGTCGGGTTGTCGGACAGGGCGCGGACCGGCGCGTAAATGCCGCGTGCCTCCGCCTCACCCGGGTCGATCTCGTCCCACATCCGCCACGGCCCGCCCCAGGGGTCCGGGTCCACGGCGAACGTCCCTGACTGCATGAGCACTGGAAGCTGGGCCCCGTTCCCGTACTTCTGACGGGCGTGGACTGGCAGGGCGACCTGGGACAGCGGGCTGGTCAACTCGGCACCGCAGCCCGTACACACGAAAACGAACAAATATCCTCCGTCGGGGAATTAGGCGCATCCTCGCAGTTCGGCGGCGCCGAGCCGACCTGTTTTCCCGGAGGTTGCTTTGAGTCAGTACTACGAAATGGGCGACGAGACCCTGTGGAACCCGTCCAACGGAGCCTCCCGGCTGTTCATGAGCCAAGTGAGCGTCTACCAGACCGAACTGGGACTGCCGTCCGGCATCGGCCCCATGCAGGAAGACGAATGTCAGATCGACCCCGTCGTATTCAAAGAGTTCGTCGACGCCCTGCTCGCGTGGCACAGAAGCACGAGGCACGCGGTCGTGGCGTCGCTGTCCGAGGGCTTCGTTGCCACCGTGCTGGCCCTGGCGGATCGGGCGGACATTGAGGTGTCGGCGGCCCTAACTCCCTCTGAGGGGGCGTGGGCAGCCGCCCTCCAGGACAAGTCGCACGAGCTGAGCCGCATCATGGCGGCCTGAGCCTGAGGGCCCGGCGAAGTCGTCGGATACCAGAAGGTGATGCCCTACGAGGCCAGGCTGCTCGCTCGGATCAGCCCGTGCATACCAGCAGGCCGCCGAGGCAGGTGATCTCGAACGCACCGTCCCGGTCGATGCGGTCCGCGACGATGTGGCGTGCCCGCTCCACGGTGGTCTCGAACGGCACTCCTTGCTGACCTGCCCATGCTCGGTACGAGTTCATGTGGGCGATCACCGGATCTGGCGTTGTCACCCTGATGGTGCCCGGCAGCTCGACCACCGTGACGTCGGAGAAGGCGGTACGGAGCAGGTCGGGTGCCTTCTCCAGGGAGAACCGTGCGCTGAGCGAGAGGCGCTCCGGCCCTTCGTCCACGCCGAGCACGTCGCCTGCGGCGCGCCGCCACAGCCGGTCGAGTTCGGCCTTGTCACGGGCGCCGTTCGTCGAGGCGATCAGGAGCCCGCCGCCGGTCAGGACTCGGCGCAGTTCGGCGACAGCGCTCGGGATGTCCGCGACGTGGTACAGCATGTGCAGCGCGAGCGCCGCGTCCGCGCTCTCGGTGCGCAGGGGCAGGCGGACGGCGTCCGCGACGGCCACCGGCTGAGGTAGGCCCTTGAGAATGCCGGGGGACACGTCGAGCCCCAACAAGTCCAGGTCGGGCCGCTCCTGAGCCAGGCGCGCGAGGAACCTGCCGTTCCCGCAGCCCACGTCGACCACGGTGCCGCGGACGTCGCGCAGGAGGTCGGTGACCATCGCGGGCAGGTCGTAACGCGGGTACTGCCACTGGTAGAGGGACTGGCGGGCGGCGAGGTCGTGCGCGGTCTTGTAGGCGCTCCCGGCCAGGAGGGAGCGGTCGGTGATGCCGGTGGAGTCCTTCACGTCACGCCTTGAGCGCCACGACCTCGGCGAGGCGAGGTGCCAGTTGCTGGACGGCGCGGGTCTTCTCGAAGGGCTTCAGGCGGTGGCGCATCGTCTCGAAGTGCTCGTCGCCGCGTGCGGACGAAAGGTGCTCGTAGTCCGCAAGGAAGCGCGTCCACGCGTCGCACGCGGCGTCCACGTGGCCGTGTTCGAGGTGGCGTTGGGCGAGGACGGCGTGGAAGTGGGCCCGGCCTTGGCGCTCGTGGGCGGGTTGCACCCTGATCGCCTGCTGCGACGCGCTGATCGAGCCGGGAAGGTCCTTGCCCTCGTACAGCACATGGGCCACGTGGAAGGAGTACGCGGCCCGGTCGTACCCGCCGATCGACTCGCGTCGGTCGTCGGCCTTCAACAGGGCCGACTCCGTCGCGGCCAGCAGCCGGCGGGCGCGGCGGTGGTCGCCCACCATCGAAGCGGCGTGGGCCTGTTGGCCCGTGAGGAACGCCCGGAGCCGCGGCCCGGCCTGGGGCGCCGCCTCGGCCGCGGAGTCCGCGAGCTGGAGCGCCCGGGTGCCGTACCCGAGGTGGGAAGCCTGGAGGCTCATGCCCCGCAGGGTGCGGCAGTACGTCAGGTGGTCGCCCGCCCGGGCCGCCAGCTTCAGCGCCTTGACGTAGTAGTCCTGCGCGGTGCCGTGCTCCCGTTCGTACATCGCCATCCAGCCCGTCAGGTACACCAGGTCCGACGCGGCCGACCACATGTCCTTGCGCACCGCGCTGCTGGCCTCCGCCCGTAGCCACGGGACGACCGTGTTGACCAGGAACGCCGCGGCCATCGGGCGGGCGTGGGCGCCGCCGAGTTCGTCGAGGATGTCGGCGATCCGGTCCGTCATCGTGCGCACCGCCGCGACTTGGGCGGCGCCGATGCGTACGGCCCCGGGTACCGAGGGCGGCGCCTTGGTGGCGTGCGAGGCGGCGGCGGAATCGGCGAAGAGCGGCACCGCCAATGCCGCGGAGAACAGACCTGCTGCGGCGACGACGCCACGGCGCGACGGATCCATGTCGGCCCTTCCGAGATCGGCGACTTCTTCCACGGTGTCGACGCCCGGCGCAACAGATCGCGTTCATGGGCCCTCGTGCTCCGAGCGCGCTCCTTCACCGTACCGCTGTGCTCAACCCTGTACATGCGGCTGGAGCTTGACGCCCGACAGCTTCGCCAGCCGCAGCAGCGTCGGATTGCTCCTGAGGTGCAGAGACGAGACGACGCGTAGGACTTCCCGGCCCATCGGGTTCAGCTTCGCCATTTGCGGGGCCGCTTCGTACGCCGCGCTCAGACTCTCCAAGGCGCCGTCGCGGTCGCCGACGTCGAGGCGGGCGCGGGCGATGTTGATGCGAGTGGCGGCGACCCGCGTGGGGGTCAGGCCGGTCAGGGCGGCGTCGATGTCATCGGCGATAAGGAGGGCGTCGCGGGGCATGCCCAGGTCGAGCCGGGTCGCCAGGACGTGCGTCGCGGTGTTCTTGGTGCCGAAGAGCATGCTGTGGCGGTTCCATTCGGCGCCCAACTCCTCTGCGACCTGCCACGCGGAGGCGATGTGGCGTTCGGCTTCCCGCCGGCCCTCCATCTTGTCGCCGACGCGCCCGGCGAGCGTCATTCCGCGGAGGTTGAGCACGCCGACGGCGAAGGCGCGTTCCGGACCGGAGAGTGCGGCCTCGGCGTCCACGATGGCGCGGTCCACCAGGGCGAGCCCGCCTTCGTAGTCCCCGCCGTTCAGATACGCCCCCGCCCGGTCGCGCGCCGCGACCGCGCCCCCGAGCGGATTCGCCTTCTGCTCCACGGCCCACCGCTGCCGGGTGACCGCCAACTCGGCCATGTCCATCCAGCGGTGGCGGGCGGCGACCCAGTACACGGCGCTGTACACCTCGGCGAGCGCCATCCAAGCGTCGGCGGTGTTCACCGCGTACGCGTGCGTCGTTGCTTGCCGCAGCAGCCCGGGCAACTGCTTGAGCAGTGCCCGTACCTCGAAGCCGTCCCGGTACCGCCCGACCCTCGCCACCTCGGCGGCGATCTGCTGTGCGACCGCCGGTTGCCCGTCCGGTGCGTCGTAGTCCCTGAGCGCCGAGCGCAGGTGGGACAGCGACTGCTCGTCGTCGCGGAGTACGGGCGCTCTCCCCAGCACCTCCGCGACGGTCAACCCCATCGCCTTGGCCAAGGCGGCGGCGGTTGCGTGCGTCAGCGTGCGGTCGCCCACCTCGACCTTGGACAGCAGGGAGAGGGAGACGTTCGCCTTCCTTGCGAGCTTGACCTGAGACCACCCACGCGCATTTCGCAGCGCGGCCACGTTCGCCCCAGGCGGCCGTTCACCGGTGCTCATGAGTCTTAGTCTGCCCCAAGAAGTCCCCTTCGATCCGGCAAACGCAGTCGAGCGAGGTGTCCGGGGTCCTGATGTGCATGAGACGTGCAAGGTGCGCTGGACGCCGATGCGTTCACTGGATGTAAACAGGAGACGTCCCGGCTCTCCTGGGAAGTGGACGACAGGGGTCGTGGTGAACGGATCAGAGACCGCGCAGGCCGATGCGCTGCACGCGGTACGGCACGCGCTGGACGCGCTCGGGTGCTGGCGGCTGCGGGAGTGGGCCGAGACGGCGCGGGTCGCCGGGGAAGCGCCGGTGCTCGTGTGGGACGCGCTCAAGGAGACGGGTGCCTGGGGTGAGTTAGCCGAGCACGACCGCGCCGGGCTGCACTGGTGCCTCGCCGACGGGCACCGGATCAGCATGGGGTGGCCGCTGAGCGTCAGCGCGGAGGAGTACCGGGGGCCGATCACCGCGCTCTGCTCCGACGTGGCGTACTTCGCGAGCCGCTGCGACCCCGCGGGCGAGGTCGCCTGGTGGCCCGAGGCCGACGGGGAACGGAGCGATCACGGCTCGCGGGCCGTGGAGTTGTTGCGGCGGTACGAGAAGCTGCCCGTCCTCTGGCGGGCGGCCGTGCTGCGGCGGGTGCACAGCACCCGGAGGCCCGTGCTGATCGCGGGGCCGCCGATGCACCGTTCGTACCCGTCGTTCGTCGAAGTCCTGGACTGGGCCGCCGACCGGGCGGAGCGCGGGGTCGCGCCGCCCGAGCCGGACTATCAGGAACTGCGCACGGTCGACGGGCCCGAACTCGTCAAGCGGATCGGTGAACTGCCCGAGGGGTGGCAGGTCGAGGCGGTGCGGCGGGTCGCCGCGGGCGGGGAACCCGTGGCCGTCGAGTCCGGGGCCCGCAACGCGATCGGCACCGTACGCAGCTACGGAGTGCTGGCGGGTGGCGCGGAGGGGGACGCTGCTTCCCTGTGTCCCTGATGAAGAAGCCCGCCACAGGCGCCGTGCCGTTGTGCAGCAACTCGCCGCGGAGGGGGTGGGTACGGGGGCGAGTGCGAGGTCGGATGCACGGACGACGACATCGGCGACGAGCGCGGGAGCATCGGAACCAGTCGACCGCAGGCGGCCCGGAGCTGGGGCGGGGCCTGCCCGGCAAGGTCCGCCGGGCAGGCCCCTGGCCAGGGGTGGGATCAGCGCTTGAGCGTGAACGTGAAGTCGCCGGAGAGCTTTCCGCTCAGCCGGACTGCCGAAACGAGACTTCCCTCCCCGATCAGTCTTTCGACCTCGGCCCGCGAGAGACCGCAGGCTTCGGCGATCAGGCGCACCGGCCGGACGGGGATCCGCGCCGCGAAGCGCACCGAGACGTCGATCACCGCACGGTCCAGGTGGTCCGATCCGCGGGTGTCGAGGCGCCAGGCGCCGGTCCAGTCGAGGGCGATGCGATTGCGGCGCCGTACGACCGGGTCCTGGAGCAACTCGGCTGCGAGGCCGGAGTCGTTCTCGTGCATCCGGTCCAGCAGCTCGGGCCGTACCGAGCGCACGTTCACCCGCTCCAGGACCGTGAGCTTTGCCGTGTCCCCGCAAGCGGTGCAGAGCACGAGGAGCCAGACGTCGAGGAGCTTGTGGTTTGCGTTGACGCGAAATTTGCCGTTCGCCCGGAAGCGGTCCGACGCGCACGCGTGGCAACGGCGGACGACGGTCGGCAGGCAGGTGGGCATGACCACCCATTCATGGAGCACAGAAGTACACCGGTTTCAGTGAGAAGTCCGCAGCAAAGAGCAGCGCGGCGCAGCAGCGCGACGCGCGACAGGTCAGCTCTCGGGAGGTCTCACACGGTGTACAACGGCACGTCCTTGCCTAGACGACTCGGTTTGACGGCACGGTAACGGCGCACGGCGGTGCCGCCCCACTGGTTTTCGAGCGCCGCACCGCCGGTGCGGTCAGCCCGGGTGCGGTGCGTTGACCTTGGCCACGGGCTGGCCCGGAAGCCCTGACCATCCGTAAGGCAGGCCCTAGGCCCGGCGCGCTCGCCAGACCAGATACAGCGCGGAGGCGAGCGCCGCGGCGCGGACGACCCATGGGCCGGTCGTTGCGATCGCGTCGCCCATCGCGTCTTCGGGCAGGGCCTCGCCCCAGCGGCCGGTGGAGCGGCCCCAGAGCCACACCAGGCCCGCGGTGACCGCTGTTGCGGGGAGGCCGATGACGGCGACCTTCCGTTCCGTGACGGTGAGCTTTCGGGAGGCGTACGCGCACAGCCAGCCGAGACCGAGGGCGAACCAGGAGGTGAACAGGGCGCCGCCGATCAGGAGGAGGGCGGCGAGCAGGAGGAAGGGGTTGCCGAGGCCGGGGGCGGGGGCGGGGGGCTCGTCGTCGGCGGGGCGGCGGCGCAGTCGGGACAGCAGGCCGGGGCGCTGCTGCTCCTCGGTCGCGGCGTCGTCCTCCGCGGCCTCTTCTTCGGTCTCCTCGTCGGCGGCTTCCGGGTCGTCGTCCTTGCGCGGCGGTCGCAGTATCTCCGGGATCTCGACCCCGCCCGTGAAGCCCGCGATCCGTTCGCCCGCGCCGTACGGCTCGGGTTTGACGCTCCACCAGTCGACGTCGGAGTCGGGGCCGGCGGACGGGCCGAGTTCGTCGAGGCCGGCGAGGTGCGGCGGCAGGCCCTGGCGCGGGGGCGCGGGCGGGGCGGGGGGCGCGGCGGGCGAGGTCGGGCGGTCCTTGCGGGGGTTGGGGATCAGCTTGCGCAGGCGCTGGCCGGGGAGGGAGACGCGCGGCTGCTCGGACGCGGCCGAAGGCGCAGAAGTCGCAGAAGACGTCGAAGGGACGGACGGGGACGGCGCGGCCGGGCGCGCCGCGGGCCTCCTCGGGGCGTCCGACGCCGCGTCCACGACCTCCGTCGGCGTGCCGAGCTTGCCGAGGATGCGCCGTACGGACGCGGGGCTGTCCCCGCCCGCGCCCGCCCGCTGCCGGTCGATCTCCCCGCGCAGCGACGACACCAGCTCCATCCGTGCTCCGGACGGCAGTTGACGCTGCTGGGCCAGGTCGCCGACCCGGCTCAAGTAGTCGTAGACGAGCTGGTCGCTCTCGATCCCCACGGACGGTTCCCCTCGGACGCTCCCCTTACCCTGCACCGACGTTAGCGCGGCGCCGGCGCCGCAGCGACTACCGTGGGGCGGATGGGGACCACGCCCGAAGCCACGCCCGGATCGCCTCAAGATCCGCCTGACGGATCACCCAACTGTTCGCCCGACGGATCACCTGAAGGTTCGCCTGCCGGTGCGCCTGATGGCCCGTCCGACGCTCCGTCCTACGGCACACCCGCCCGCGCGCCCGCCCCGAGCGGCCCGCGCACCCTCGCCGACGCCCTGCGCACCCGCGGCGACGACGAACTCGCCGCGCTGCTGCGCACCCGCCCCGACCTGCTGAACCCCGTGCCCGGCGACCTCACGCAGCTCGCGACCCGGGCCGCCACCCGCGCCTCGGTCGTGCGGGCGCTCGACCGGCTGGACCGGTTCGCGCTCCAGACCGCGGAGGCGCTGGCCGTCGCGTCCGAGCCCACCTCGTACGACACCCTCCGCACCCTGCTGACCGGCGACGACGCGGCCGGCGACCCCGACGGCGAGATCACCGCCGCGCTGCCCGGCGCGCTCGGCGCGTTGCGCACCCAGGCCCTGGTGTGGGGCGGTGACGACCGGCTGCGGCTGGTGCGCACCGCCCGCGAACTGCTCACCCCGTCCCCCAGCCGGCCGTCCCCGACCGGCCTCGGGCCCACCGCCGCAGAAGCCACGGCCGGGATGTCGCCGGGCCGGCTCCAGGAGGTCGTCACGGCGGCCGGGCTGCCGTCCACCCACGACCCGGTGTCCGCCGTCGCCGCGCTGACGTCGCTCTTCACGGACCGCACGCGCATGGCGGCGCTCCTCGACACGGCGCCGCCGGGGGCGCTGTCGGTGCTCGACCGGTTGGTGTGGGGACCGCCGTACGGCGAGGTCACCGCCGACCCTGCGCCCCCGGTGCGCTGGCTGCGCGACCGCGGGCTGCTGCTGCCCGCCTCCCCGCGCACGCTCGTCCTGCCGCGCGAGGTCGCGCTGCACCTGCGGGCGGGCCGGGCGCACCGCTCGCCCGAGCCGCTGCCGCCCGAGGTGCGGCCCGCGGTCTCCGCGCTCGCCGCCCGTCCACAGGTTGTGGACAACACGGCGGCGGGCCAGGCCCTGACCGCGCTGTCGACCGTGGAGGACCTGCTCCAGGACTGGCACGAAGGCGGCCCGCAGGTGCTGCGCGCCGGCGGGCTCTCCGTACGGGACCTCAAGCGCACGGCGGTCGCGCTGGACGCCAGCGAGCCGATGGCCGCGTTCTGGGTGGAGTTGGCGTACGTGGCGGGGCTGCTGGCCTCCGACGGCGAGGCCGACGAGGCGTACGCCCCCACGCCCGCCTACGACGACTGGCTGGAGCTGCCCGCGGCGGACCGTTGGGCCGTGCTGGCCGCGGCGTGGCTCACCTCGACCCGTACGTCCGGACTCGTCGGCGACGTCGACGCCAAGGGGCGCACGCTGGCGGCGCTCGGGCCCGGCATCGACCGCGCCGTGGCGCCGGAAGTGCGCCGGCGCGTGCTCACGCTGCTGGGCGCGCTGCCCGAGGCGCAGGCGCCCGACCCGGAAACGCTGCTGGCCCGGCTGCGGTGGGAGCGCCCGTTGCGCGGCCCGGAAGGTGCGCCGGGGCCAGCGGGCTCGGTGGGCTCGGTGGGACCTGCGGGACTCGCGGGTCCTGCGGGGGCGACGGGCGGGATGGACCTCCGGGCCAGGGTCGCGATCTGGACATTGGCGGAGGCGGAGTCCCTGGGCGTGACGGGCCGCGGCGCGCTCGCCTCCCACGCCAGGGCGCTGCTCGCGGCGCTCCGGCCGGCAGGGGAACTTGCAGCGGAAGACGGAGTAGCCGGCGACGGCGCACGCGACGGCGCCGGGGGCGTGGGTGCGGCGGTGCGCGCCGCCGCGGACGCCCTGGCGCCGCTGCTGCCCGCGCCCCTGGACCACGTCCTGCTCCAGGCCGACCTCACCGCCGTCGCCCCCGGCCCCCTTGAGCGCCCGCTCGCCGAGACGCTGGCGGTGCTCGCGGACGTGGAGTCCAAGGGCGGGGCGACGGTGTACCGCTTCACGCCCGGCTCGGTGCGCCGCGCGCTGGACGCCGGCCGGACCGCGGCCGAACTGCACGCCCTGCTGGCCGCCCACTCCCGCACCCCGGTGCCGCAGCCGCTGAGCTATCTGATCGACGACGTGGCCCGCCGCCACGGCCATCTGCGGATCGGCGCGGCATCGGCGTACGTCCGCTGCGACGACGACGCCATGCTCGACGAGATCCTCGCGGACAAGCGCTCGGCGGGGCTGCGGCTGCGCCGGCTGGCCCCGACGGTCGTGGCGTCCAGCGCGGATCCGGCGACGCTGCTGACCGGACTGCGGTCGATGGGGTACGCCCCGGCGGCCGAGTCCGCCGAGGGCGACGTCCTGATCGCCCGCGCCCACGCCCGCCGCACTCCGCCGCGCACGCCCCCGGCGCCGCAGTCCGACGGCCTGCCCGTACCGGACGGCAGGCTGCTGGCCGCGGCGGTGAAGGCGATCAAGGCGGGCGACCTGGCGGCCACGGTGGCGCGCAAGCCGGCGCACGAGCCGGGGAGCGAGCCGGCGCCCACGCCGGCACAGGGCCCCGGGCAGGGGCAGGGGAGGGGTGAACTGCCGCGTACCAGCGCAGCGGAGACCTTGGCCACCGTCCAGGCGGCGGCGATGACGGGTGCCGCGGTGTGGATCGGCTACGTCAACGCGGACGGCGCCGCCAGCCAGCGTGTGATCGCCCCGGTACGGGTCGAGGGCGGCTTCGTCACCGGCTACGACCACACCGCCGACGCGGTCCGCACCTATCCGCTGCACCGGATCACGGGCGTCGCGGAACTGGCGGAGGACTGACCAGACCCGGACCCGGACCCGGACCCGGGAGCGGGAGCGGGCGAGGCACTGGGGCCAGGGCAAGGGAAGGCGCCGCCGTCGGGGGCAACGGCGGCGCCGGTCTGGTTTCGCGTCATTGTGTGGTTGCCGAACGTCATTGCGCAATGAGGCCATAGATTTTCCGGCTCATCACTGCGCGATGGGAAGGCTTTTCCCGTTGCATTGCCGGTGCGGAATTTCGATATCGAATTCATTCGGTGATGGATGGCTCGCGCAGGCATTGAGTGGTACGGGAGCCGGCAACGGTGGTCGGCGGTGATAATCGGGCGATGAGACTCTTCGTCGCCGTCGTGCCGCCCGCGCCGCAACTCGACGAATTGGGCGCCGCGGTGGCGCGCCTCAGAAAGCTGCCCGGAGCGGACGGGCTGCGGTGGACAGGGCGCGGCGGATGGCACTACACCCTGGCTTTCTGCGGCACGGTGTCGGAGGACGTCCTGCCCGAGTTCTCGGAGCGGCTGGGGCGGGCCGCGGGGCGCACCGGAGCGTTCCCGCTGTCGATCAGCGGCGGCGGGCACTTCGGGAACGGCGTGCTGTGGGCGGGCGCCGCGGGCGGCACCGAAGAGCTGCGGCGGCTCGCGGCCCGGGCGGACGCGGCGGCCCGGCGGAGCGGTATCCCGATGGAGGAGCCGCGGCGCTTCACCCCGCACCTCACGCTCGCCCGTGCCCGCCGCCGCGCCGCGGGCCCGACGGCCGACGCCAAGAGCGGCGCGCCGCTCGGCACGTATGCGGACGTGCTGCGCGACTTCGCCGGCACCCCGTGGCGGGTGTCGGAGTTCGTCCTGTTCCGCAGCCATCTGCCGGCCGGCGGGACCCCCGGCGCCGAGCCCCGCTACGAGACCTTGGCCACCTGGCCCCTGGGGGACGCGGGCCGGCTCGAACAGGCGCGTTAACCTCGTGGTGTGAAGACCAAGACCAGGAACCGGATCATGGCCGGTGCGCTCGTGCTGATGTTCGCGATCATTGCGGTGGCGTCCGTGCTCGGCCTGTAGCCCCGAGCAGGCCCAAGGCCCGGACTCCGGGCCAGACCCGGGCCCGGACCCCGAACCGGACGCCTCCGCTAGCCGGACGCCCCCGCCAACCGCCCGTCACCGGACGCAGCACGTCACCAGGCGTACGTCACCGGGTGATACGTCACCAGGCGAACGCCTCCGGCGCCGGACCGACCGGCGGGAAGATCTCCTCCAGCGCCGTCAGCACCTCGTCGCCCAACGTCAACTCGGCCGCCCTTAGCGCGCCCGTCAGCTGCTCCGCCGTCCGCGGCCCCACGATCGGCCCGGTCACCCCGGGACGGGTCAGCAGCCAGGCCAGCGCGACCTCGCCCGGCGCCAGCCCGTGCTTGTCCAGCAGGTCCTCGTACGCCTGGATCCGCTCCCGCACCCCCGGCAGCGCCAGCGTCTCCGCGCCGAGGCCGCTGCCGCGCCGCGTGCCGTAGCCGTCCTTCTTCAAGATCCCGCCGAGCAGCCCGCCGTGCAGCGGCGACCAGGGGATGACCCCGAGGCCGTACTCCTGCGCGGCCGGGATGACCTCCATCTCGGCGCGCCGCTCGAAGAGGTTGTAGATGCACTGTTCGCTCACCAGGCCGAGGGAGCCCCTGCGGCGTGCGGCCTCGTTCGTCTGGGCGATCTTCCAGCCGGGGAAGTTGGACGAGCCGGCGTAGAGGATCTTGCCCTGCTGGACCAGGGTGTCGAGCGCCTGCCAGATCTCGTCGACCGGGGTGTTCCGGTCCACGTGGTGGAACTGGTACAGGTCGATGCGATCGGTCTGGAGCCGCTTGAGGCTGGCGTCGACCGCGCGTCGGACGTTGTACGCGGAGAGCTTGTCGTGGTTGGGCCACTGGGTGCCGTTCGCCCCCACGTGGCCGTACACCTTCGTCGCGAGCACGATCTTGTCGCGTCGCCGCTCGCCGCCCCGGGAGAGCCAGTTGCCGATGATCGTCTCGGTGCGGCCCCGGTGCTCGGGACCGCCGTAGGTGTTGGAGGTGTCGAAGAAGTTGACGCCGGCTTCGAGCGCGGCGTCCATGATCGCGTGGCTGTGCGTTTCGTCGGTGTGCGGCCCGAAGTTCATCGTCCCGAGGACGATGCGGCTGACCTTGAGTCCGGTACGTCCCAGCTGCGTGTACTCCATGGGTGCATAGCCAACTGTGTGGAGCGGGCCGTAGGCAAGACGTATTTACCCTTGCCAGCCCGGTCAATTGCGATGGAACGCCCGACGGAAGACATGTCGCAGGTCTGCTACACAAGAGTGGTCGTCGGTTGACGAATCAGGTCGAATCTCGTCATCCTGGCTCGGCCGCGCAGCCATTGCGTGTTTGACGTCACATCAGGGCGGGGGAACCGGCGGAGTCCGGATGCGCTCTGACTGCCTGACCACCACAGAGGATTCGTCCACATGCCCGAGATCTCCATTGTCGTTCCGTGTTTCAACGAGAGCGAGGTGATCGAGACCTTCCACACCACGCTTGTCACCACGCTGGAGTCGGCCCTGACCACGGCCGCGTCCACCGACTCGGCCGAGCCCGGCGCCAAGTCCGGTGCAAAGTCCGGTGCCACGGCCGCATCCGGCGACGTGAACGACGCACCGACCGACAGCCCGACCGACAGCCCTGCCGGCGTACGAACCAGCGCACCTGCCGGCGTACGAACCGGCGTGCGAACCGGCGCACCTGCCGGCGGCCCGACCCGTGCGCCGTCCGCCGCCCGCGCGAGCTTCGAGATCTGCTACGTCGACGACGGCAGCGCCGACGGCACCCGTGACCTGCTGCGCAAGCTCGCCGACTCCGACCCGCGCGCCCGCTACACCTCCTTCAGCCGCAACTTCGGCAAGGAGTCCGCGATGCTCGCCGGACTGCGCATGGCGCACGGCGACGCCGTCGTCATCATGGACGCCGACCTCCAGCACCCGCCGTCCCTCGTGCCCCGGATGCTGGAGCTGCACCGGCACGGTTATGACCAGGTGATCGCCCAACGCGACCGCGCCGGCGAAGGCGTGCTCCGCACCGCGCTCAGCCAGGCGTACTACCGGCTGGTGCGCCGCTTCATGGACGTCGAGGTCATCGACGGCGCCGGTGACTTCCGACTGCTGTCCCGGCGCGCGGTGGACGCCCTGCTCACGCTCCCCGAGAGCAACCGCTTCTCCAAGGGGCTGTTCTCCTGGATCGGCTTCGACACCGTCACCTTCGACTACCGGAACCAGCAGCGCGCGGCCGGCAGTTCGAAGTGGGGCGGGCGCCGACTGCTGAACTACGGCATCGACGGACTGCTCTCCTTCAACAGCCGCCCGCTGCGGTTGGCCATCCACGCCGGGCTGTGGCTGGTGCTCTCCGCGCTCGCGTACGCCGCGTGGATCGTCGTCAACGTCATCGTCAGCGGTGTCGACACCCCCGGTTACGCCACCCTCATCGCCGCGATGGTCGGCCTCGGCGGCATCCAGATCGCCACGCTCGGCGTGATCGGGGAGTATGTGGGGCGGATCTACCACGAGTCGAAGCGGCGACCGCACTACGTGGTCCGGGAGACGGACCTGACCGGCGGGCCGCCCGGCTCCGTGCCCGACTCGCCGGACTCCCTGACCGGCCCCCTGCTGGAGGCCGCGAGCGCCCGGCCCCGCCCCCTGCACGAGAGGCAGCCCTGACGATGAGCGTCGACGCGTCCGCGAACGCGGCGGACGAGGCAGCGCGGAAGGCGAACGCGGCCCGTGGCGAGGCGGGTGACGACCCGGCGCCCGGCGCCGGCCCCGAGCGGCCCGCGATCTGGCCCCTCGCGCTCGCCGCGCTGCCGCTCGGACTGCTCGCCCTCGCCATGTGGTTCGGCCGGCACGTGCGGCCCAGCGCCGACGAGTGGTGCTTCCTGCCGCAGGTCCGCGAGGACGGCATGTGGGGCCTGGTCCACACCTTCTACTTCACCGACAACGGCCGCCTCGCCAACGGCATCCTGGTCGGCGCGTACACGAAGTTCCCCGTCGCCGGCCACCAGTGGTACGGCCTGGTCAGCGGGGCGCTGATGCTGGTGCTGCTGTGGGCGGTGGTCGCGCAGGTGCTGGCCAGGGCGGGGCAGCGGGTGCCGCGCGGGGTGCCGCTGCTGGTCGCGGCGATGATCAGCGCGGTGTTCCTGTTCGCCACGCCCAACACGTACAAGACGTTCTACTGGCCGGCCGCGTCCGTCTCGCACACCCTCGCGCCGGTGCTCGCGGTCGCCGCCGCCGTGCCGCTGCTGCGCGCGCACGACCGGCGCAGCCGCGTCGCCGCGCTCGCGGTCGTCGTCCTCGCCGGCGTCTTCATGGGCACCCTCTCCGAAGAGGCGTCCGTGGTGGCGCTGGTGGTGCTCTCCTGCGCGGTCGTCTTCGCCGGGCTGTTCTTCGTGGAGCGGGTGCGCCGCTTCGTCCGGATCTGGTCCCTGGCGGGCATGGCCGGCATCGCCGTCGGCACCCTGGTGCTCTTCACCTCTCCGGGCTCGCGCAACCGCCGCAACCGCTTCGACGCGGAGAGCACGTCGATGCTCGCGCCGGAGTCCCTGGAGGGCGCCCTGCGCGGATACGTCCGCATCCTCGGCACGGTCTTCGGCACCTGGCAGTACGTGGGCGCGGTCGCCGCCGGCGTCATCATCGGGCTGCTGGCCCGGCGCCGTTCGGGCACCTCGCGGGTGCTGCTGCCGGCCCGCCCGCTGCCGCTGCTCGGGCTGGGCGCCGCGGCGTTCCTGGCCGCGGGCTACCTGTGCACGGTGATCACGTACCCGGTGTTCGGCCCGCGGGTCGTCACCACGGAGCGCACCTGGAACGACTACCTGCTGATGTACGTGTTCCTGCTGGTGGCCGCGGGCGCGTTCCTGGGCCGCTGGCTGCGGTTGCGGCTGGAGCGGGGCGCCTCGGAGGCCGGGCGCCGGCCGGCGCTCGCGCTGACCGCGGTCGCCGCGGCGGTCTGCGCGGTCACCGTCGCGGGCCTCACTGCGCCGCTGCTCGACCTGGGCCGCGACATGCGCACCCGGGCCGAGCTGTGGGACCGTCAGGACGCGTATCTCCGGGACGGGGCGGCGCGCGGCGAGACGGAGATGCCGTACACCCCGACGAAGGTCGGCCGCATGCTGGAGCCCTTCGGCGCCAACGGCACGAAGCTCTGGCCCGGGCAGTGCGTCGCCGAGTGGTACGACCTGGACAAGGTCACCTACTCGAAGCACTTCCAGGCACCGTAGCCACCCGCTGGTCCCGCGTTCGCGTGTGTCTTTGGACGGAGCTGCCGTAGTCCTGCGGGGCGCGTTGGTCCCTGCGGCCCGCCTGTGGTTGTTCGCGCAGTTCCCCGCGCCCCTAAAACCCTCGTCCGTCTGCGGCCCGGTGGTGGGTTGTTCGCGCAGTTCATCCCCCTGTGCCCTACGGGCACGGGAGACCCCTCAGCGCCCCTGTTTCGCTGCCCCGTCACTCGCCTGCGGCTGGGGCGCTGGTCTTTAGGGGCGCGGGGAACTGCGCGACAAGCCCACCACCCGGCCGGTAGAAACCAACGCATCCCGCAGGGAAACGGCGGTGGTGTCAGGGGCTCGCCCAGGAGTACGGGGCGCCCAGGCCCCACGCCTGGTGCAGGGTCGTTGCGAAGGTCGCGGCTAGTCTTTGTTCGCCCGTGGGGCCGGGGTGGGTGCCGTCGTACGTGTCGACGTCGAGGTCGTAACCGTCCGGCGGGGACGCCAGCAGCAGCGGCGACGCCGGCTCGTCCAGGTCCGCCACCGCCTTCGCCAGCAGCTCGTTGAAGCGAGCGCACTCCGCCGCGAAGGGCGCGTCCGTGCGGGCGCGGACGTTCGGGATCACCGGCAGCAGCACCATCCGCAGCCGCGGCGCCGCGGCCCGTGCCCCGGCCACGAAGCGGCGCACGTTGACCGCGGTCTGCGCGCTGTCGGTGTAGAAGCCGAGGTCTATCAGGCCCAGCGAGACCAGCAGGACGTCCGGTCGGTGCTCGGCGACGGCCGCCCCGACGACGGGCGCGAAGTGCAGCCAGCCCTCGCCCCAGCCCGCGAGGTGGCGGCGCGCATCCGCGGGGAAGGCGGGGTCGGCGTACGCGGTGGACACCGGCGCGTCGGCCGCCGGCTCGTACAACCCGCTGCGCGGCCCCACGATCTCGGGCGGCTCGGGGAAGGATGAGGAGCTCAGGTGCTGCCACATCCGGTAGCGCCAGGTGTAGTCGCCGGCGCGTCCGATGGTCATGGAGTCGCCGACGAACATAAAACGCATGGGGGTCATGATGTCCGAAGCCGCAGGTGGGACGCGATGTGAGAACGACCACGACCACGACCACGGCGCCGGCGTCGAGGTCGGCGGTGCGATCCGGGTGAGCCGGCTGGACCTGGGGCACTTCATCAGGCCGGCCGCCGAGACGGGCACCGGCCACCCGCGCGCCGAGCCCGTCTTCGCCCATCTCGTACGCCATCCGCGCGGGTTCCTGCTCTTCGACTCCGGCATCGGCGCGGGCGACGCGGAGGCCGATGCGCACTACCGGCCGCACCGCAGGTCGCTGCCGGCCGCGCTGGCGGCGGAGGGCGTGGCCGTCGAAGAGATCGCGATGGTGGTGAACTGCCACCTCCACTTCGACCACCTGGGCGGCAACCCGCTCTTCCCGGGCGTCCCGATCGTCGTCCAACGTACGGAACTGGCCACCGCCCGCGCCGGCGACCACACCATCGACGCGCTCGTGGACTTCCCGGGCGCGGTGTACGAGGAGGTCGACGGCGAGGTCGAGCCGTGGCCGGGGCTGCGGATCGTGCCGACGCCGGGCCACACGCCCGGTCACCAGTCGCTGTGGGTGGAGCGTCCGGGCGGCGGCTCGGTGCTGCTGGCGGGGCAGGCGTACGACTTCGCCTCCGAGTACGCCGCGGCGGAGCTGGCGCGCCGGGTCGTGGCCGAGGGCCTGGCGCCGCCGCTGCCGCCGTACCGCCCCTGGCTGGACCGGATCGCCCGGCTCGCGCCCCGCACCGTGTGCTTCGCCCACGACGCGGCCGTGTACGTCCCGCCGCCGGGCGGCGCGCCGCGTGCGCTTCGCCCATGACACGGCTGTGTACCAGGGCGGCGGCGCAGCCGTCTGACGCGGGCCCCGCCCCGCGCGGGATGGCAGGCTTGGTGCATGCGTTCGCTTCCGTACGTCGCCGGTGCCGCCGCCCTCGCGCTCTGCGTGCTGCCGGCCGCCTCCCCGGCCCTCGCCGCCGAGCCCGACTCCGAGTTCACCTTCCAGGACTCCCGGATCACGGAGTCCAGCGGGCTCGCGGCCAGCCGGGCGCACCCCGGCGTCTACTGGACGCACAACGACCAGGACGAGCCGCGGGTGTTCGCGGTGGACTCGCGGACGGGCAAGACGGTCGCGACGGTGACGCTGAAGGGCGTGGGCAAGCCGCGGGACATGGAGGCGATCTCCGTGGGCGCCGACGGGAAGGTGTACGTCGGCGACATCGGGGACAACCGCAACGGCACGTGGGACCACGTGTGGATCTACACCTTCCCCGAGCCGGCCGAGCTGCGGGACACCACCGTGCGCGCCACCCAGTACACGGTGCAGTACGAGGACGGGCCGCGGGACGCGGAAGCGCTGATGGTGCACCCCAAGACCGGGCGGGTGTACATCGCGTCGAAGAACGGGGAGGGCGGCGGGCTCTACGAGGGCCCGCACCCGCTGCGCGCCAAGGGCACCAACGTCTTCAAGAAGATCGGCGAGGTGCCGTGGGTGACGGACGGCTCGTTCTCGCCCGACGGGACGCGGCTGGTGCTGCGCTCGTACTTCTCCGCGCGGGGCTACGAGTGGGGGTCGGACGGCCGCCTCGGCGCCGACTACCGGGTGAAGGCGCCGGTGCAGCAGCAGTCCGAGGGCGTCTCGTACACCGCGGACGGCAAGGGGCTGATGTTCAGCTCCGAGGGCGAGCGCGCCGAGGTGCGGAAGGTGAAGGTCGAGGGCGGCGGGGACGACGGCAAGGCGTCGAAGGGCGGCGGTGCGGCGGCGGGCGACGACGCCGACGAGGGCAAGGTGCCGGCCAAGGCGGCGTACGGCGTGGTCGTGCTGGGGCTGGCGGCCCTGCTGTTCTTCGGCGTACGACGCCTGTTCAGGCGGGGCTGACGGGGCCGGCAGGGCTGACGGGACCGGCGGCACCGGCAGGGCTGACGGCGCGGGCGCGCGTCACGCCGCGCTCGGCGGCCCTTCCGTCCGCCGCGCCACCGTCGCGTCCAGGCCGTCGAGCAGCAGCGCCAGGCCGAACTCGAAGTGGTCGAACTCCTCGCTGAAGGTGTCGTCGTCCATCGTCGCCATCATCGGGTAGTCCCCGCTCTTCATCGCGCGCTCCAGGAACGGCCGTTGCGCCGTCCAGAACTCGTCGTGCCCCAGGCCGGTCTCTTCGACGGCGTCGTTCGCGTCGGCGTCCATCCGCACGATGCCGGTGACCAGGCTCTGCACGGAGATGATCACCGAGATCTTCTCGGCGTCGCGCAGTTGGAGGCCCTGGAGGCCGGTCAGTGCGGCCTCCAGGCTGCGCAGGGCGCTGGGGCCGAGGACGGTGCGCGCCTGGTTCACCCGCAGCAGCCAGGGGTGCTTCAGGTAGAGGTCGCGATAGCCGCGGGCCACGCTCTCGACGGCCGCGCGCCAGTCGGTGACCGCGCCGTCGGACGACGGTTCCCCGGTCTCGGGCGCACTGACCCGGTCGAGCATCAGGTCCAGCAGTTCGGCCTTGCCGGGGACGTAGCGGTACAGGGACATCGTGCCGGTGCCCAGCTCGGAGGCGATCCGGCGCATGGAGACCGCGGCGATGCCGTCCGAGTCCGCGACGGCGATGGCGGCGGCCACGATCGTGTCGAGCGCGAGTCCCGGTTTGGGGCCGCGGCTGGGTCGCTCCGCCGTGCCCCACAAGAGCTCCAGGCTGCGGGCGATGTCACCGCTGCCGCTCGTCTCGGTCGTCATGTCCGTCACTTTATTCCTCCTGTCGTTCCTGCCGGTCCCGGCCCCTGGGTAGCCGTGCGTTTTAAAACTGGGTACAACGTACTCTTTTTCGGGTACGCTGTACGCACTGGTGGGGATCCGCTTCTGCACCAGGAGGAACCTGGAGGGACACGTGATGGGAAACGGCGGGCGCGACCGGAGCGCCGCGCGCAGCGAGTACTCGGTCGTCGCCGAGTCCGTCGACAAGAAGTACGGACAGAAGCGCGCCCTGGACGGCCTGGACCTCACGGTTCGCAAGGGCACCGTGCACGGTCTGCTGGGGCCCAACGGCGCCGGCAAGACCACCGCGGTCCGGGTGCTGGCCACGCTGCTCAAGTTCGACGCCGGACGCGCCGAGGTCGCCGGCCTCGACGTGGCCCGCGACCCCCGCGGCGTACGCCGCCGCATCGGGCTGACCGGGCAGTACGCGGCCGTGGACGAGGTGATGTCCGGCCGGCAGAACCTGGAGATGTTCGGCCGCCTCTTCCACCTCGACGGCAGGCGGGCCGCGCGCCGCGCCACCGAACTGCTGGAGCAGTTCGACCTGGCGGACGCGGCGGACAAGTCCGCCGGCAAGTACAGCGGCGGCATGCGCCGGCGCCTGGACCTGGCGTCGTCGATGATCCTGGCGCCCGAGGTGCTCTTCCTCGACGAGCCGACGACCGGGCTCGACCCGCGCGGCCGTGGCGAGGTCTGGCAGGCCGTGCGGGACCTGGTGGCCGGCGGCACGACCGTGCTGCTCACCACCCAGTACCTGGAGGAGGCCGACAAGCTCGCCTCCCGCATCACCGTCATCGACAACGGCCGGGCGATCGCCGACGACACCCCCGACGGGCTGAAGTCCACCGTCGGCGGCGACCGCATCGAAGTCGTCGTCGCCGACGCGGACGGGCTGGACGCCGCCTGGAAGGCGGTCGCCAGGGTCGCCACCGGCGTCCCCGAGATGGACCGGCAGGAACTGCGCGTCCACGCCGCCGTCGCGGACCGGGTAGCCGCCCTGACCGACGTGGCGCGCACCCTCCAGGACGAGGGCGTCGCCGTGGAGGACCTCGGGCTGCGCAGGCCGAGCCTGGACGACGTCTTCATGCGGCTGACGGGCCACCGCACCGGTGACGAGCAGGACCAGCCGAACCAGCAGAAGAAGAAGGAGGTGGCCGCGGCATGAGCGCCACGACCGTCAAGACCGTCAAGGCCGGCGCTGCCGTCGACGTCGAACGGGTCGATCTGACCGTGCACGCCGACGGGCGCGAGCGCCGCGCCTACTGGGCCGTCGTGGACTGCTGGAGCGTGGTGCGCCGGGGGTTCTTCAACTACCAGCGCCAGCCGCTCGCCATCGTCTGGCAGCTGGGCTTCCCGATCCTGTCCGTCCTGCTGTACGCGTACGTCTTCGGCGGCGCGATGAAGTCACCGGGCGGCGACTACCGCGACTACCTGATGCCGGGCATGTTCGTGATGACCATGGCCTTCGGCTTCATGGGCACCGCGATGACCGTCGTCGTCGACGCGAACAAGGGCGTCATCGACCGCTTCCGCTCCATGCCGATGTCGCCGTCCGCGGTGGTCTCCGGCCGCGGGGTCACCGACCTCTTCGTCGCCGCCGCCGAGTTGACGATCCTCGCCCTCACCGCGCTGCTCATCGGTTGGCGTTCGGACGGCGGCTTCCTGGGCACCCTCAGCGCCTTCGGACTGCTGATGCTGCTGCGCTTCGCGCTGATCTGGGTCGGCGTGTGGCTCGGGCTGATGCTGCCGAACCAGGAGGCCGCCGGCGGGCTGTACGCGGTCGTCTTCCCGCTCACCATGGTCTCCAGCATCTTCGTCCCGCCGTCCTCCATGCCGGACTGGCTGGGCACGGTCGCGGCGTGGAACCCGATCTCGTCGACCGCCGGCGCCACCCGCGAACTGTTCGGGAACCCGGTCGCCAGCGACGGGAGCTGGATCCAGGAGAACGCGGTCCTGATGGCGACGGTCTGGCCGCTGGCGATCACCGCGATCTTCCTGCCGCTGGCGGTGCGCCGCTTCCAGCGACTCAGCCGGTGAGAGTCCTGCGTCGGCAGCCGCGGTCTCGCCGTGCGGCCGGCGAGGTTCGGCGTCTGCGGCCCGTCTGTGGCTTGTCGCGCAGTTCCGCCCCCTACGCCCAGAGGGCGTGGGGGGACCCCCAGCGCCCAAAACCTCCTGCCCCGCCCCGCAGAAGACCGACGGGAGCAGCACATCAGGGGCGCTGGGGGCGGAACTGCGCGACAAGCCCACCACCGGGCCGCGGAGACCGACGCTCCCGCAGGCATACGGCGGCTACGTCAAGAGGGCGCAGGGAAGCGCGCAGGGCCTTCCGGTGAAGCCCCGCACGCGCGGAGGGGCCCACCAAGTGGTGGGCCCCTTCGCACTCACGTACGCGACGCGCTGCTCAGAGGCGTTCGATGACGTAGTCCACGCACGCCGTCAGCGCCTCGACGTCCGCCGGGTCGATCGCCGGGAACATCGCCACGCGCAGCTGGTTGCGCCCCAGCTTGCGGTACGGCTCGGTGTCCACGACGCCGTTGGCGCGCAGCGCCTTGGCGACCGCCGCCGCGTCCACGTCGTCGGAGAAGTCGATCGTGCCGATGACCTGCGAGCGCTTCGCCGGGTCGGTGACGAACGGGTCCGCGTACTTGGACGCCTCGGCCCAGCCGTACAGGGCGCTCGCGGAGGCGGCGGTGCGGCCCGTCGCGAAGGCCAGGCCGCCCTGTCCGTTCAACCACTTCAGCTGCTCGTTCAGCAGGAAGAGGGTGGCCAGCGCGGGGGTGTTGTACGTCTGGTTCTTCAGCGAGTTGTCGATCGCGGTCGGCAGGCTGAAGAACTCCGGCACGTGGCGCCCGGAGGCGTGCACCCGGGCCGCGCGCTCCAGCGCGGCGGGGGAGAACAGGCCGAGCCACAGCCCGCCGTCGGCGGCGAAGGACTTCTGCGGCGCGAAGTAGTAGACGTCCGACTCGGCGACGTCGACCGGCAGGCCGCCGGCGCCCGAGGTGGCGTCGACCAGCACCAGCGCGCCCTCGTCCGCGCCCGCGACGCGCTTGATCGGCGCGGCGACGCCGGTGGAGGTCTCGTTGTGGGTGAGCGCGTAGACGTCCACGCCGGCCTCGGCCCGGGGGTCCGGGTGGGTGCCCGGGTCGGAGGAGATCACGGTGGGCTCGTCCAGCCACGGCGCCAGCTTGGCGGCCTTGGCGAACTTGGAGGAGAACTCGCCGAACGACAGGTGCTGGGACTTGCGCTCGATCAGTCCGTGCGTCGCGATGTCCCAGAAGGCGGTGGAGCCGCCGTTGCCCAGGATCACCTCGTAGCCCTCGGGGAGCTGGAACAGCTCGCGCACTCCCTGGCGCACCTCGCCGACCAGGTTCTTCACCGGAGCCTGGCGATGGGAGGTGCCGAGCAGGGACGTGCCGGTGGCGGCGAGGGCGTCGACCGCCTCCTTCCGCACCTTGGAGGGGCCCGCACCGAAACGGCCGTCGGCGGGCTTGATGTCAGCGGGAATCTGGATCTCAGCCACGTATGTGAGCGTATCGGGTCGAGGAGGGCGGCCGTCCAAGCGGTCCGGCGGCTGAGACGCCGCAGCCCCGGGGCCCGCGGCCCCCAGTCCCCGGGCCTCAGTCCTTGCAGTCCTCCTGCCGCAGGGACAGCGCGTGCAGGTGCTCCACCAGCGCGATCAGGACGAACTTGCTGGACGAGTGGTCGCGGGCGTCGAACTCCATCAGCGGCACGTTCGGGTCCAGCGCCAGCGCCTGCCGGATCTGGGCGTCCGTGTGGAAGGGTCCGCCGAAGTCGTTCACGGCGACGATGAACGGGATGCCGTGGTGCTCCAGCCGGTCCAGCGCGTACCAGGCGTCCGGCAGCCGCCGGCTGTCGACCAGCAGCACCGCGCCGATCGTCCCTGCCAGCAGCCGGTCCCACAGGAACCAGAACCGCTCCTGGCCGGGCGCGCCGAAGAGGTAGAGGACCGCGCGGTCGTCGACCGTGATCCGGCCGAAGTCGAACGCGACCGTCGTGGCGCTCTTGCGCGAGGTGACGCGGGAGGGGTCGTCGAGGGCGCGGCCCTCGCTGCTCATGACCTCTTCCGTGTGCATGGGGCGGATCTCGCTGACGGAGCGGACCATCGTCGTCTTGCCGACCCCGAAGCCGCCGACCACGACGATCTTCAGGGCCTGCGCCGCCTCCGCGGGCCGGACGGCCGGTGCGCCGCGAGTCATCGGTTGTGGGCGGTGCCGGTCATCGAGTGTTGCCTTCCGAGGGGTGGCGGGGGCAGAACTGGAGCCGAGAATTCCTGATCAAGTTCTCGTCACTATAGGAGAGTTGACGATCACTTTGGGCGCTTCCCCCGGGCTTTGCCAAGGGTCCAAGGACTCTAATGGCCCGGACGGGGGCGTTTTCCCGTCGCGGCGGCGGTTTCCCGGCGGTGTGACGAGCGCGACGTGGGCATGCTGAGACGTATGGCCGAGCCACGCACGTACGAGCGGGACACCAGAGGCGTGAGGAGCGAGCGGGGTGAGTGACGCGTACAGGAGTCGGGGCGGCGGAGCGGGCGCGGAGCTGCGCGCCGAGCTGGGTGCGGCGCTGCGTTCGGCCGTCCGCGGCGGGGTGGACCTCTCGACCACCGCACGCGCCCTGACCACGATGGACGCCTCGAACTACCGCCGGGTGCCGCTGGGCGTCGTCGCCCCGCTGGACGCCGCGGACGTGGCCGCGGCGCTGGATGTGTGCCGCTCCCACGGGGTCCCGGTGGTCGCCCGCGGCGGGGGTACGTCGATCGCCGGGCAGGCCACCGGCACGGGAGTCGTACTCGACTTCGGCCGACACATGAACGCGGTCGTGGACGTGGACGTGGACGCGCGCACGGCGGTGGTGCAGCCGGGGGTCGTCCTGGACGTGCTGCGGGACGCGGTCGCCCCGCACGGCCTCACCTTCGGCCCCGACCCCTCCACGCACGCGCGCTGCACCATCGGCGGCATGATCGGCAACAACGCGTGCGGCTCGCACTCGGTGGCCTGGGGCACGACCGCGGACAACGTCCGAGAGCTGTCGGTGGTGACGTACGAGGGCGTACGGCTGCGGCTCGGCCAGGGCTGGCCCGACGGCGACCCCGGCGACCCCGGCGCTCTCGGCCAGGGCCGGCTCCACGGCGAGCCCGGGGCCGATCCGCGGGCCCGCGCCCTCCTGGCCGCGACGCGCGACCTCGTCACGGCCCACCTCGCCCTGCTGCGCACCGGATACCCGACCGGGCTGCCCCGCCGCATCTCCGGATACGCGGTCGACGCGCTCCTCCCGGAGAACGGCGTCGACCTCGCCCGCGCCTTCTGCGGCACCGAAGGCACCCTCGGCGTGCTGACCGAGGCCACCGTCCGGCTCGTCGAAGCCCCCCGCGCCCGCGCCCTCGCCGTGCTCGGCTACGTCGACGAGACCGCGGCTGCCGATGCCGCCGCCGGGCTGCTGCCCCACGCCCCGCTCACCGTCGAGGGCATGGCCGACGACCTCGTACCGCCCGGTCACGGCCTGCCCCGCGGCCGGGCGTGGCTGTTCGTGGAGACCGGCGGCGACACCCCGACCGAAGCCCGGGCGCGCGCCGAAGCGATCGCGCGCGCCGCCGGGGCGCTGGATGCGGCGGTGGTGACGGACGCGGCCCGGATGCGGGCGCTGTGGCGGGTGCGGGAGGACGCGGCCGGCACCGCGACCCGCACCCCCGACGGCGCCGAGGCGTGGCCCGGCTGGGAGGACTGCGCGGTGCCGCCGGCCCGACTCGGCGCGTACCTACGGGACTTCCGCGCCCTCCTGGCCGACCACGGCCTGCACGGCACCCCGTACGGCCACTTCGGCGACGGCTGCATCCACGTCCGCATCGACGCGGACCTGATCACGGACGCCGGCGTACGGGCCTACCGCCGCTTCTCCGAGGACGTCGCGGCGCTCGTCGTCGCGCACGGCGGCTCCCTGTCGGGCGAACACGGCGACGGCCAGGCCCGCGCGGAGCTGCTGCCGCGGATGTACGGGCCGGAACTCGTCGCGCTCTTCGAACGGTTCAAGGACCTGTGGGACCCGGCCGGCGGGCTGAACCCCGGGATGCTGGTGCGGCCCGCGCCGCTCGACGCGAACCTGCGCTTCGCCGTCCTGCCGAAGGAGCCCGTCGACGTCGTCTTCGGATATCCGCACGACGGCGGGGACTTCGCCGCCGCGGTGCGCCGCTGCGTCGGGGTCGCCAAGTGCCGGGAGACGACGCCCGGGCCCGGGGTGATGTGCCCGTCCTTCCGCGTCACCGGCGAGGAGGAGCACTCCACCCGCGGCCGGGCCCGGCTGCTGCACGAGATGCTCGCCGGCGAGGTCGTCCGCGACGGCTGGCGCTCGACCGAGGTGCGGGACGCGCTCGACCTGTGCCTGTCGTGCAAGGGCTGCCGCAGCGACTGCCCGGTGGGCGTCGACATGGCCACGTACAAGGCGGAGTTCCTGCACCACCACTACCGGGGCCGGCTGCGGCCGGCCGCGCACTACGCGCTGGGCCGGCTGCCGCAGTGGCTGCGCGCCGCGGCCCCGCTGGCACCCGCCGTCAACGCGCTCGCGCGGGTGCGCCCGCTCGCGGCGCTCGCGAAGCGCGCCGCGGGGATCGCGCCCCGGCGCGCGCTCCCCGCGCTCGCGCCGGTCACCTTCCGCCGCTGGGCGCGCGGCCGGCTCGCCGGCGGCGAACGCATGGCGGTGCTGTGGCCCGACACGTTCACGGAACACCTGTCTCCGCAGGTGGGCCGGGCGGCGGCCCGGGTGCTGGGAGCGGCCGGGCTCGGGACCGTACTGCCGCCGGACCGGGTGTGCTGCGGCCTGACGTACGTCACCACGGGCCAACTGGACCGGGCCCGCAAGGTGCTGCGCCGCACCCTGGACACCATGGCGCCGCTCCTCACCGCCGACCCGCCGCTCCCGATCGTCGTCCTGGAGCCGAGCTGCGCCGCGGCCCTCCGCACCGACCTGCCCGAACTGCTGCCGGACGACCCACGCGCCGCCCGCCTCGCCGCCGCGGTGCGCACCTTCGCGGAGACGCTGGAGGAGTACGCGCCCGACTGGTCCCCACCGGCAGTCGGCCGGGACGCCGTCGGCCAGACCCACTGCCACCAGCACGCCGTCCTCGGCGACGCCGCCGACCGCCGCCTGCGCGCCCGCGCCGGCCTGCGCGGCGAGCTGAGCGGCGGCTGCTGCGGCCTCGCGGGCAACTTCGGCTTCGAACGCGGCCACTGGGAGGTGTCGGTGGCGTGCGCGGAGGAACAACTCCTGCCGTCCGTACGGTCCGCGCCCCCGGCCACGGAACTCCTGGCGGACGGCTACTCCTGCCGCACCCAACTGGCCCAGCTCACCGGCCGCCGCGCCCGGCACTTGGCGGAGGTGCTGGCGCAGGCGCTGCCGGACGACCCGCGGGAGGGCTGACGCGCCTGCCTCTCTGGGGTCAGCCGGTCCGCGGCTTCAGCAACGGCGCGGACCGGATGCCGAACTCCCGCTTCAGCGCGGACAGCGCCGCCTGGTAGCCGGACATGCCGTGGACACCGGGGCCGGGCGGGGTGGAGGAAGAGCAGAGGTACACGCGGCGCAGCGGAGTGGTGTACGGGTCCAGCCGCAGGGTCGGCCGGGCCAGGGCCTGCCGCAGGCCCATCGCCCCGCCCGCGATGTCCCCGCCGACGTAGTTCGCGTTGTACTCCTCAAGTTCGGCCGCGCTCGTGCCGCGGGCGGCCACCACGGTGTCCGCGAACCCCGGCGCGTACCGCTCCAGTTGTTCGGTGACCAGATGGACGGGATCGGCGGGGTCGCCGTTCGGCACGTGCGCGTAGGCCCACAGGGGGCGGAAGCCGCCCCGGGCCCGCCCGGGGTCGGCGGCGGTCGGGTCGACCACGAGGACGAACGGCCGGTCGGCGCTGGTGCCGCGGGAGACCAGGCCCTCGCTGCGCACGACGTCCCGGCGGGCGCCGCCGAGGTGCACCGTACCGGCGCGGCCCACGGCGGGGTCGGTCCACGGAACGGGGTCGGAGACCAGGAAGTCGACCTTCGCCGCTCCGGGGCCGTACCGGAAGGAGCGCAGCCGCCTTCGGTACCCGGGCGGGAGGACGGCGCCGGCGACGGCGAGGAACTCCTTGGGGCCGACGTCCAGCAGCACTGCGCGCGCCCGCCGCACGTCGCGGATGTCCGTCACCCGCTGTCCGGTGAAGACCCGTCCGCCGTGCGCCGTCAGGTCGGCGACCAGCGCGTCCGCGATCCGGGCGCTGCCGCCCCGCACCACGGGCCAGCCCGTGTCGGCGTGGGCCAGGTGCCCGAGGAGGAGGGCGACCGCGGCCGACGTGGGGGTGGGGACGGGGCCGATCACATGGGCGGCCACCCCGGTGAGGAGGGCGGCGGCCTCCTCACCGGCGAACTGCCGCGGCGCCGTCAGGGCCGTCCCGTGGGCGAGGACCCGGCGCAGGAGGAGTAGGGGCGCCGCGGGGTCGCGGGGGAGCCGTCGCTGCTCGGACAGGAGGAGGTCGACGACGCTTCGGCTGTGGGTGACCAGCGGTGCCATCAACGCGTGCCAGCGCCGCCCGTCGGCGCCCAGGGCGGCGCAGGTGGCCGCCAGGCTGCGGTACGCCAGTGCGGCACGGCCGGTGGGGAGCGGGTGCGCGTAGCTGATCTCCGGCGCGAGGAGCTCCACCCCCCGGGCGGGGAGGTCGAACTCCCGGAAGAACCGGGATGCGCCGGCCATGGGGTGCACCGCGGCGCAGACGTCGTGCACCACGTCGTCCCGGAAGAGGGCCTTCGACCGCAGCCCTCCGCCGGCGTCGGGCGCGGTCTCGTACACGTCGACGCTCAGACCGGCGCGGGCCATCGTGGTGGCCGCTGCGAGGCCGTTCGGCCCGCTGCCCACCACGACGACGTCGGGCGGCCCGTTCCGGGGCGTCACCGTCCCCCGTCGTCGTGCTGCGCGGGGGGCTGCGGGGGGTCGTTGGGTATGACGACCCGCACCCGTCCGGATTCGAGGTCGATCTCCCGGTTGGGCGGTGCGCCGGCGTCGGTGTCGTCACGGAGCACCAGCCGGCGGCCCTTCTCCTCGTTGACGTGCCGGTGGGTGGGGGAGAAGAGGGTGTGGAGTTCGCCCATGATGCCGGCGCTCGACGCCGCGCCGATGCCGGCCTTCGCGCGCCGCCAGTAGATCCAGTGCCGCCGCTCCATCCACAGCAGGGCCTGGTCGGCCAGGAATAAGGCCAGGACCACGCCCACTGTCACGACGAAGATCTTCATCGTTCACCACCACATCCGTCTAGTGATCCGACGGAGGGCGGGGGCCCGTCAACCGGTAGACCGACAGGTACGTGTCCGACGTGCGGTCGAACGCGGACTCCTGCCAGCCGCCCCAACGCTCGACCAGCGTGAAGCCCTCCGCCTTCGCCATCATGTCGAGCTCTGCAGGCCAACAGTAACGGCTGACCTCGGGGAAGGTCAGCACCCGCCCGTCGGTGACCAGCGTCCGCAGGAAGTGCAGGGTCTGGGTGACGGGGTCGTTCTGGATCGAGTCGATCAGCAGCTTGTTGGAGCTGAGGACCGAGGACTGGGTGTGCTTCCCGGTCAGGCGGTGGTACGAGCTGGGCTCGTACGCCTCCACGACGAGGAGCCCGTCCGTGCACAGGTGTTGGGCCGCCCTGCGCAGCACGGTGCACTGGAGGTCCTGGGTCGGCATCATGAGCAGGGTGTTGTTGGCCAGCAGGCACAGGTCGAACCCGGTGCCGACCACGTCGCGCGTGAAGTCGGCCTGGTGCACCTGGACGAGGCCCGCCGGGTCCTTCGCCCGCAGGGCCGTCAGCATGGTCGGCGCCGCGTCCACGCCGTGCACCTCGTACCCGTGCTCCGCCAGCGGGACGGCCACCCGCCCGGTGCCCGCGCCGAATTCGACGACGCGGGCGCCGTCCGCCAGCCGCTTGCGCAGGAAGGCGACGATGTCGGGCACTTCGACGGTCGGGTACAGCAGGTCGTGGATGTCCACGGCGTGGTCGCCGTAGACGGCCGGATCAAACGTGGACGGCATGCGGCTCCCTACCGAGGTCGTGGACGTCCGAGGCGAAGAACAGCAACGGGTCCGCCTCCTCCTGCTCGTCGTACCCGGGCCCGTTGGCCAGCAGGAACTGGGTGCCGCGGGCTTGCGGGTGGTGTTCGCAGTGGTGGGTGACGTAGGAGAGCAGCACCAGGTACGGGACGGTCACCTGGAGCTTGCGCAGCTCCTGCTCGCGCCGCGCGTACGCCTTCATCTCCTCGGTGACGTCGAAGATGACCTTCTCCCGGCGCCGGTTGGGGTGCCACAGCATGTGCGAGGTGCGCCGCTCCTCGACGACCTCCACCTCGCGCCAGTCCGTCATCTCACCGCCTGCCAGCTCGTCGCGGTACAGGAGGTGGCAGTCGTGCATCGCCGGCTGCGGTCCGAAGAAGCGCCAGTTGGGGATGAGCGCGTTCAAGGGGTCCAGGCGGCGGTTTATCTTGGCGCCCTTCTGGAGCTGTTCCAACAGGGTCAGCGACAGCCACGTCGAGAGGGCTCCGTAGAGCGCGACGCGACGGGCGAGGGTCAGCCACCGATCGGGGTTCATCGAGACTCCTTGTCTGAGAGGTCCACGGCCCACCGGACGGCTTCGGTCACCGTGACCGCGTGCGCCGCGCGCATGACGACGGACTCGTGGCTGGCCTCGTCGACCTGGGTGTGCCGGTGGCGGTTCGACAGCGCGGCCAACTCCCCCTGGAGGTCGCGGTGGACGGGGTCGCGGCGCACGGTCTCGCCGGCGGTGACCACGGCCACGGGCTTCGGCGCGACGGACGTGAGCGAGCGCGCCGATTCGCTCCAGGCCGTCTCCACCTGCTGGGCCTCCCGGTAGGCGCCGAGCCAGGGCCCCGGTAGGTCGAGCAGGGCGGCGGTCGCCGCACCGGCCCCGTCGGGCAGGCTGCTGGTCTCGCTGACCTGGGTGACGCTGCCGTGCAGGCCGAGCATCGCCTTGCCGACGTGCGTCAGGAGCCGTTGTCTGATCCAGGGCATGCCGGTCCGTTGGACCTCGGAGCGGGCCCACTGGTCGGGGTGGGAGGAGTCGACGAACACCAGACCGGCCACGAGGTCGGGGTGGCGGGCGGTGAAGGCGCGGATCAGGAGGCCGCCGACGGAGTGGCCGACCAGGACGTAGGGGGCCGGCAGCCGCAGCGCGTGCAGCAACTCCCGCAGCGAAGTCGTGTACGCGTCGATGTCGGCGCCGCCGCGGTTCGGCGGCGTCCAGCCGGTGCCGGCACGGTCGTACGCGAGGTAGGAGGTGTCCGGCCCGAGTGCGTCGATGACCCACTTCCACTCGGTCGCCGAGCACACCAGCGCGTTCTCGAACACCACGGTGGGGCCGTCCGGCGCCCCGTGCTGCCACAGCGCGTGGAACCGCCGCCCCCCGGGGAGGCCGACCAGGCTTCCGTACGGCCCAGGGCGGCTCCCCAGGCGTAGCGCCGCCCGCACGCCCGCTCCCGCGGCCACGACGCCGGCACCGACGAGGCCGGCGGCGGCCAGCCGGCCGACGGCGGGGGCGTCGGCCCGTCCTCGGTTCATGACCGACCGACTCATGACCGGCCGACTCGTCACCGACCGGCTCATGACCGGCCGGCGCGCGGAAGGGCGGCGCGCAGTCGGCCGCGGGCGAAGTCGACCGCCGGATAGGTCGCGGTGAAGGCCCAGAGGAACCTGTTCAGGCCCATGTACCTGCCGTTCGCCAGATGGAACACGACGCCGGCGGCGAAGCACGCCCGGGCGGCGCGCGGCGGCAGCACCAGGACGACGGGGAAGGCCGTCTCCGCCACGATGACGGACCACGCCATGGCCTTGGCGAGCGCCGGGCGGCCCTGCACCAGGGAGAACAGGTCCCGGTCGCCGTACGTCTTGGTCCGCAGCACGCCCGTGATCGCGTCGCCGCTGCGCCACGTCGGGGACGTCAGCTTGACCAGACCCGAGGTCGAGTAGGCGAGTGCGCTCTGCAGGGCCAGTGAACACAGGACGGCCGTGCGGTCGCCTTTGGTGTTGCCCGGGAACTTGTCCAACAGGGCGGTGGTGAAGTTCACCGTGGAGAGGTGGTCCGAGCCGTCCATCCCGAGCCCGCCGTTCCGGATGTGGCCGGTGATGCCGGTGGACGCCAACACGGCCAGCAGCAAGGTCCGTTCGGTGTGCCCCGGCCGGCCGAGCAACAGGCGCGCCCCGGCGGCGAGCCTGACGGCCGCCATCGCTTCGTCGCGCGGCAGGACCGCCTCCCCGAGCCGGCGCCCCCTGCCCTGGTTGAGTCTGCGCAGCCGGACCCTGGTGATGCCCCACGGCAGGGTGCTCTCGCGCGAACGGTCTCCCCTGGCACTCAGCTGTTCCAGGGAACTGATCACCGCGCACACCGCGGTCATGCGCTCCACGGTGCGCCAGGCGTCGTCCACTCCGGCGGGTTCGGCCTCCAGGAGGCGGGAGAGCCCACGCCCCAGCTTGCTGATCACGTTCACCGGTACACGTCACCCACTTCGTCGCTGCGCCCGGCAACCGGGCTCTCGGTGTCCTTCACTTCGGTGACCGCCGCGGCGAGGCCGCGGGCCCACCGCTCGTCGACCAGCGCCCTTCGCAGCGGGCCGGACAGCGGCCCCGACCGCGCCGCCGTTGCGTAGCCGGCCTGGCTCAGCCGGCTCACGACGGCCACGGCGACTCCCGTCCGGCCGTCGCTCCAGCGGGTGTTCACGGCCGTGCTCAAGATCCCCGGGAAGATGCCGTCCTTGGCTCCACTCCCGACGAGGCCCGGTACGCCGAGCCGTGGGGTCTGCATCTCCAAGAAGCGCTGCGCCAACTGCTTCGGCTCCTCGGCGCGCACCGCGCCCCGCGCGACGGTCGTCATCAGGTCGGCGATCTGGCGGGCCGTCGCGGCCGGGCCGCCGGCGGCCCAGTGCGCCTGGCGTTCGTAGGCGGTCGGTGCCGCCGCGACCGGGACGCGGTGCGCGGCCCGTACGCGGAACGACTCGTCGGTGGCGTAGCGCTGCCTGAGCTCGTCGCCGAGACGGCGCCGCTCCGCCGGGCCGACGCCCTCCAACGGTGCGTCGGTCACCAGCAGCAGGAGCTCGCCGAGTACGGACCGCAGGTCGGCTTCCGGCCATCCGTAGCGGGCGCCGATGCGGACGATGCGGGAAGGGCCCAGGAGGTCGTGGAGGCAGTCGGCCGCGCTGTTGTCGCTGAAGCCGATCATGGCCTTCGCCAACTGGACCGCGGGAACGGACCCCTGCGGGTCGGCGGCCCGCTCGCCTTCGTGCCGGATGCCGAACGCGTCGAAGGAGCGCGCCCGGGCGCCACCGTCCGTACCGGGCAGGTGGTTGAGGTCCCAGGAGGCCAGGGAAAAGGGGTCGCGAATCCCTATGCGTCCCTCGGCCACCTCTTCCGCGAAGGCCACCAGATGAAGGAGTTTCACGGTTGACGCTATGGGTCTGCGGAGTTGGGAGCCATGGGTGATGAAATTCCCCCGACCATCATCGAAGTAGAGCGAGACGTCACCCGGCGATTCCTGGATGCAGGAAAGCCAGGTGTCGTTTATGGAATGACGGGAATCATTGGATGTCAAGGCGGTCTTCTGTGCGGTAGAAGGCAGGATGAAAGGTGCGAAGGGAGGCGCGATGGACGGCGCGGCGGAAGGCCGTGTTCGCGGCGGCGCGGGGAGCCGGCCTCCGTCCCTCTCCGCGGCCGAAGCCATGGAAAGGGACGGAGTGTCTAACCGGACGTCAGGGTGTTCGACCGGTCGTCAGGGCAGCTCAGACGGCGATCAGGGACTGAGCGGCCTCGGTGAGGTCGTCGACGTTGCTGCCGGCCCGCTCCACGGCCTCGGGCAGCGGCGCGTCACCGTGCGCCGAAACGCCGCCGAACAGGGCACCGGTGGCCGGCGTGGCCGTCGCCGCGCCGAAGAGGCCGACGCAGATGACCGTGGTCGGGGTGGCCAGGACGGGCATTCCGTCCGGAGCGGTGAGCACTCCCCGGACGTCCGTGCCGACCTTGCTGTTGGCGGCGCTCAGGACGATGGACTTACTCAATGTCTTCTCCCTCTTGCGTCGAATCGATGGCGCAGCGGGAATCCGCATCGCCAAAACGAACCACAATGGATGCTGATCAGCTTTTGAAGCGGTTCTGGCCCGATTGATTGCGGGCTTACATGAAAGCTACATCCATGCCTTCGGCGGGCTCAACGTCGGCTTTTGGTCAGAGGGGTTGATAACTCGTTCGGGGCGGCGTGATGGCCGCCTCGGTGCCCTATTTGCCACCGATTGCACCACTGTTGGAATGCTTCATTCCTGTGCTGTTCCCGGGTATCCCGCTGTGATCAGCTTGGTGGCCTGCGCAATCGGGTTTTCCCGGAAAAGGGCTTCGCTGATTCGTTGTTTAGTTTCTCGGCGCGGCGGGCAGTGCGCCGGCTTCACCTTCTTTGGGCGGTTTCCCGCCGGCGCCGAGTGGCCGGACTCGTGCCGTCGCCACTGCCCATGCGCCACCCGCGCCCGCAGCAATTCCCGCCCGCCTCACTCCGCGCCCGTCACCTCGCGCGCCAGCGTCACCAGGGCCCGAACCGCCGGGTGGCTCGGTGGGGTGCGGTGGACCAGGTGGACGGGGACCGCGGGGGTGTCGGGGAGCGGGCGGTAGACCACGTCGGGGTGGGGGTGCAGCTCCGCCGTCGAGGAGACCGAGACGCCCGAGCCGCGGCCCGCCGCGATCGCCGCGAGCCAGTCGTCCGTGTTGCTCACGGTGACCGTCGCCGCCGGGCGGGCGTGGGCCGGCCACAGGTCGAGGCCGGTGATGCCGGAGACGGTGTTCAGCAGGACCGGGCCGGTCGCCAGGTCGGCCAGGGTGAGGCGGGGGAGCGCGGCCAGCGGGCCGTCCGCCGTCACCGCGGCCACCCTCGGCTCCTCGTAGAGGTCGACGACCACCCCGTCCGGGACCGCCACCGGACCGCGCACCACCGCCACGTCGACCGCTCCGCGCCCGAGGCCCGCGAGGCGTTCGTCGAAGCGGAGGAGTTCGAGCGGGGTGTCCGGGTGCACCTGCTCCCAGCGCCGCAGCAGGGTGGTGGTGTACGGGCCGAGCGCCGACCAGGCGTGGCCCAGCCGCAGCGGGCGGCCCGGCAGCCGGTCCGTGTCCACCGCGTCGTCGAACGCGGCGACGGCCGCCGCCGCGCGGTCCCGGAAGACCCGGCCCTCCGCGGTGAGGGTGACGTGGTGCGTGGAGCGGTCCATCAGCCGTACGCCCAGGTGCTTCTCCAGCGCGGCCAGCGAGCGCGAGACCGCGGGCTGCGTGATGTGCAGCCGGGCGGCGGCCCTGGTCATGCTGGACTCTTCCGCGATGGCCAGGAAGCAGCGGAGATGACGCAGCTCGATGCTCATGCGTCCCGAGCATAACCGCAGCGCAATTAGCATTTTACGGCGCAACACGCGGCCACTAGCGTGGATCGGGACGGTCATGTCGCAAGCTCGGTGGCGCAGAAGGTTCGGAGGTCCGGCGGTGGACGAGGCAGGGAAGCAGTCGGCAGGGCGTGCGGTCGCAGGCGTCGTCGCCCCGGAGACCGCGGTCCCGGACACCACGGTTCCGGACACCACCACTCCCCGCCGGACCGGCGCCCTCGGCCCCGTCGGGCTCGTCGTCGGCGGCGTGGTGTCCGTCCAGTTCGGCGCGGCCGTCGCCGTCATGCTGATGGACCGCGCCGGCTCCATCGGCGTCGTCACCCTCCGCCTCGTCCTCGCCGCGGTCGTGATGCTGGCCGTCTGCCGCCCCCGGGTGCGCGGCTACTCCCGCGCCGACTGGGGCACGGTCATCGCCTTCGGCTCCGCCATGGCCGCGATGAACCTGCTCTTCTACCAGGCACTCGACCGCATCCCCCTCGGCCCTGCGGTCACCCTCGAATTCCTCGGCCCGCTCGCGCTCTCCGTGATCGTCTCCCGCCGCCTGGTGAACCTCCTGTGGGCCGGCCTCGCGCTCCTCGGCGTCTTCCTGCTCAGCGGCATGCTCAGCGGCGACGGCTTCGACCGCCTCGACCCGGTCGGCGCGCTCTTCGCGCTGGCCGCGGGCGCGATGTGGGCCGCGTACATCGTCTTCAGCGGTCGCACCGGCCGCCGCTTCCCGCAGGCCGACGGTCTCGCCCTCGCCTTCGCCGTCGGCGCGCTGCTCAGCCTGCCGCTGGGCATCGCCCAGTCCGGCACGGCGCTGATCGACCCGCAGATCCTGCTGCTCGGCCTCGCGGTCGCGCTGCTCTCCTCCGTACTCCCCTACACCCTCGAACTCCTCGCCCTGCGCCGCCTCCCCTCCGCCACCTTCGCGGTCCTGATGAGCCTGGAGCCCGCGGTGGCGGCCTTCGCCGGCTTCCTGCTGCTGCACCAGGCGCTGTCCCTGGCGGACGCGGTCGCGATCGCCCTGGTGATGGCGGCGAGCGTGGGAGCGGTCCGTACGCAGGTCGCGGCGACGAAGTCGCCGTAGTCAGCCGTAGTCAGCCGTAGTCAGGAGACAGCGGCGGCGTGCAGGGCGTCGGCGAGTTCGGCGGGTGCTGACAGCATCGGCCAGTGCCCGGTGGGCAGGTCGAAGCGCCGCCACGGCGCCTGGTTGAGGAAGTCCAGCATCGGCACCCCCGCATCCAGCAGGCCCGTGAAGTCAAGACAGGCGATCAGGACGCGGTCCACGTCGGGGCCGGGCTCGGCCGGGCCGGAAAGGCGCTGCGTGTACGGGCCGAAGGGCTGCGGAGTGGCCCGCGCGTACAGGACCTCCCGCTGGTCCTCGCCGATGCCGTCGAGGCTGCCGGACCGGCCCAACACCTCGAAGGGCGGGATCGGCAGCCGCCAGCCGTCGCCGTGGGCCGCGACCTGCTGACGCATCTCGTCCGCCGCCTCCGCCGGCACGAGGTCGAGCAGGCACATGCCCTCGGAGAACGGGGCGCTGTCCACGTAGACCACCCGCTCCAGCCGGTCCCCGAGGCGCCCGGCCGCCCCGCTGACGGGGAGGGCCCCGTAGCTGTGCGCGACGAGGGTGACGTCGCGCAGGTCGTTGCCCTCGACGAACTCGACGACGTCCGCGATGTGCGTCTCCAGGTCCGTCTGTGGCCCGCCCTCCTGCGCGCGCTCGGCCAGGCCGGTCAGCGTCAGCGGCAGCGCCGTGTGGCCGTGCCCCCGCAGGGCGCGGGCGGTGTCTTCCCAGGCCCACGCGCCGAGCCAGGCGCCGGGAACGAGGACGAAGGTGGCCATGTGATCTCCCTGAAGTGCGCGAACTGAGGTGTTGAGGGGAGCGTAAAGTCAATACAGGACAGAATCGGCCCTGAAATGTCGAAGGACCCGTGTCGCATCCCCTGACCCGCGTACTGACCCTGCTGGAACTGCTCCAGTCGAGCCCCGTGCTCACCGGGGCCGAGCTGGCCGACCGGCTGGACACTGATGTCCGTACGGTCCGCCGGTACGTCGCCCACCTGCGCGAACTGGGCATCCCCGTGCAGGCCGAGCGTGGCCGCCACGGCGGCTATCGACTGGCCCGCGGCTACCGGATGCCGCCCCTGGTACTCACCAACGACGAGGCCCTCGCCGTCGTCCTCGGGCTCCTCGCGGCCGAACGCCTCGGGATGGGAACGACCGTGCTGGCCGGCGCGGGCGCCCGGGCCAAGATCGAGCGGGTGCTTCCGAACGCCCTTCGGGAACCGCTCACCGCCATGCGCGAGACCCTGTCCTTCACCGCGAACGCCGTGAGCGCGCAGGCGCCCGAGAGCGGCGTGCTGCTGGCCCTGGCCCTGGCCTCCCGCGCCAGGACGACCGTCGGCATCAGCTACCGGTCGTGGCGGCAGGAGCGGACCGACCGCGACGTCGACCCTTACGGAGTGGTGTTCCACACCGGCCGCTGGTACGCCGTCGGCCACGACCACCTCCGCGACGACCTGCGAATCTTCCGCATCGACCGCATCGACCGCATCGCCTCCGTCGTGCCCCGCGCGAAGGCGTTCACCGTCCCCGACGGCTTCGACCCCGTCGCCTACCTCACCTCGACCCTCGCCGAGGGGTCCTACCGGTGGCACGTCGAAGTGACCGTCCACGGCCCCCTCGACGAGATCGCCCGCACCCTGCCGAGCCCGGCGATCACCCTCACCGCCCAACCCGTAGGCGTCCGGCTGCAAGCCCACGCGGACTGCCTCGACGGCATGGCACGCCTGCTCGCCTCGCTTGAGTGGCCCTTCACCGTCCACCGCCCGGATGAACTGCGGCAGGCCCTGAGAGATCTGGCGGCCCGGCTCACCGCGGCGGCCGAACGCCCGCCGGGGGAACTGCCGCGGTGAATGAGAAGGTGCCTCCGGGCACGCGGGCTTGTCGTCGGCGTTTGGCCCGCAGAAACGTTGTCGGCAGTCAGCGGACGCGAGGGCTGGCGGTGCAGCAGGTGTCGGCGGTGGTGTCGGGTCCGGCGGTGGTGTCGGGTGCGGTGGCCGGGTTCTTGTCCAGATGGTCGGCGTCGGCCTTGACGACGTACACCTCCCAGGGCTCCTTGCCGGGGCCGGTCACCCAGACCTTGTCCTGGAGGGCGTAGCAGCAGGAGGTGTCGTTCTCGGCGAAGGTGGCGAGGCCGGCGTCCTTGAGGCGGGTGGTGGCGGCGGTGACGTCGTCGGTGGTGGTGACCTCGACGCCGAGGTGGTCCAGGCGGGTGTCCTGTCCCGGTTCGCCCTCGATGAGGACGAGCTTGAGCGGCGGGGTGGTGATGGCGAAGTTGGCGTAGCCGGGGCGGCGCTTGGCGGGTTCGACGCCGAACAGCTTGGAGTAGAAGGCCACCGACGCTTCGAGGTCGGCGACGTTGAGGGCGAGCTGGACACGGGACATGACGCGTCTCCCAAGGGCTTGTATCGATGTTCATCAATGTCTCGCCTTCGAGCTTGCACCTTGCATCGAAGAACGTCAACATAGAAGCATGTCGAATCAAGAGCTTGTGGTGATCGGCCAGGACCCTGCCGCCGGGGTGGAGGGCTGCTGTCCGGGGCTGCTGTCGGCGCCGCTGGACGAGGAGCAGGCGGTCGTGCTGGCGAAGGTGTTCAAGGCGCTGGGGGACCCGGTGCGGCTGAGGCTGTTGTCGATGATCGCCTCCCGCGCGGGCGGGGAGGTCTGCGTATGCGATCTGACCCCGGCGTTCGACCTGTCCCAGCCGACGATCTCCCACCATCTGAAGCTGCTGCGGGAGGCCGGACTGATCGCTTCCGAGCGGCGCGGGACGTGGGTGTACTACCGGCTGCTGCCGGAGGCCACCGACCGCCTCGCGGGCATCCTCACCCGGCCCGGCGGCGAACCCCTCCCCGCGACCGGCGCGGCGTGCGGCCCCGCCGGGGCCGACGCGTGAGCGCCACCGCTTCGGCCGCAGGGGGGATGGCGGGGCGGCTGTCGTTCCTCGACCGCTACCTCGCGCTGTGGATTCTGACGGCGATGGCCGCGGGGCTTGGTCTCGGCCGTCTCGTCCCGGGTCTGGGGGACGTGCTCGCGGGGGTGACGGTGGCGGGGGTGTCGCTGCCGATCGCGCTCGGGCTGCTGGTGATGATGTACCCGGTGCTGGCGAAGGTCCGCTACGACCGGCTGGAGACCGTCACCCGCGACCGGCCCCTGTTGGTCTGGTCGCTGGTGCTGAACTGGGTGATCGGTCCGGCGTTGATGTTCGCGCTGGCGTGGATCTTCCTGCCGGACCTGCCCGAGTACCGCACTGGGCTGATCATCGTCGGGCTCGCCCGCTGCATCGCCATGGTCATCATCTGGAACGACCTCGCCCGCGGCGACCGGGAGGCAGCCGCCGTCCTCGTCGCTCTCAACTCCGTCTTCCAGGTCCTGGCGTTCGGGCTGCTGGGCTGGTTCTACCTCGACCTGCTGCCCGGCTGGCTCGGCCTGGCCACCACCGGCCTCTCCATCTCCGTCTGGGAGATCGCGGGCAGCGTCCTGTTCTTCCTCGGCGTCCCCCTCGCCGCCGGGTACCTCACCCGCCTCATCGGCGAGAAGGCCCGGGGCCGCGACTGGTACGAAACGAAGCTGATCCCCCGGATCGGACCGTTCGCCCTCTACGGACTGCTGTTCACCATCGTGATCCTCTTCGCCCTCCAAGGCGACGCCATCACCTCCCAGCCCCTCGACGTCGCCCGCATCGCCCTGCCCCTGCTCGTGTACTTCGCCCTCATGTGGGCCGGGTCCATGGCCATCGGTCGCGCGGCCGGGCTCGACTACCCGCGCGCGACGACGCTGGCGTTCACCGCTGCCGGGAACAACTTCGAACTCGCCATCGCGGTCGCCATCGCCACCTTCGGCGCCACCAGCGGCCAGGCCCTCGCCGGAGTCGTCGGCCCCCTCATCGAGGTCCCCGTCCTCATCGCCCTCGTCCACGTCGCACTCAGGGCCCGCCGCCACTTCCCCACCACCGTCCCGGCCGCCGGGACCACATCAGAGAGCCCCGCCCGTGCCTGAGCGCGTACCCACCCGGCCCACCGTGCTGTTCGTCTGCGTCCACAACGCCGGACGCTCCCAGATGGCCGCCGCCTTCCTCACCCGCCTTGCCGGCGACCGGGTCGAGGTCCGTTCCGCCGGCTCCGAACCCACGGACAAGCTCAACCCCGTCGTCGTTGAGGCCATGGCCGAGAAGGGCATCGACCTCGCCGGGCTCACTCCGAAGCTCCTCACCGTCGACGCCGTCCGCGCGTCCGACGTGGTCATCACCATGGGCTGCGGCGACACCTGCCCCGTCTTCCCCGGTAAGACCTACCTCGACTGGACCCTCGACGACCCCGCCGGACAGGACATCGACGCAGTCCGGCTGATCCGGGAGGGCATCGAACACCGTGTCCGCACCCTCATCGCCGACCTCGGCATCACGGCGGTGTGACCCACGGTCGGCCCAGGCGCGGCGCCGCAACCGATCGCCTCGCGCGACCTGCGTCGCACAGCGCGATCTTCATGACCCAAGTCGGCCCCAGAAGATGGGGATATGCCTTCCTACGGTTTTGCTGTGGCAGGCCCTCCGAGCCCGGACCGTGCCTCCGCGAGGGCCTCGCATCTTCGGTCGTCCGCCGTACGGGCTCCTTCGGTCCGCCAGATGATCCAATGGGAGGGGGCTACGATCTGGCGATCTCTTGCCGGAGCTGGTGAGTGAAGCGACGCAGAAGGTCCAGCGTCTCTCGGAACTCAGCCCTGCGATCGTCCCTGCCGTCGGTGGGCCGGGTGTTCCAGACCCGACGCGCGAGGGCGTCGGCCAGATCGACGGTGTCACTGGCGCAGAGCAGGTAGAGGGCTGAGCGTGCTTCCTGCATCTGGTTCGCCAACTCGTTGGCGCCGGGGCCGTCGTCGCCCAGCCGTGCTTCCTTCAGGTGGTCCAGCAGTTGAACTACGGCCGTGTTGAAGCCGATTCCGGCTTTGAGCTTCTGTTCCCGGATCCACATGCGGTCCTGTCGGCGCGCGGTGAACCACGAACCGAACACCACGCCTATGAGGCCGATAGCGGCCCCGATGGCCACGGCCAGGATGTTCTCCACGGTCAGCCCCCCGACATCGGCAACGCCAGGCTACAGACGCCGTTGAGCCGCTGCGCTCAATGAGCGCGGTCGCACGCGGTCGCCTCCGGCCCGCGGAGGCCGTCGCGACGGGATGAACTACGTGAGCGTGAGCGGGCAGCCCAGCGTCGGCATGGTGCGGTTTGGGGCGCAGCACACCAGGGCCAGGGACAGGAACACGGGTCGTTCGAGGTAGAAGCCGTGGGACAGGTCGCCGCCCAAGGACAGTCGCTCGGCGGCGGAGCCGACCAGTATCGCCAGCCGCGTGCCGTCGCGATCCGCCGGACAGGCGTACCGGGGCGCGTACTCGACGAGCCGTTCCCCGAGCCATTCCGCTGCCTCCTTCGGCTCGTACCAGGTGCCCCGCACCAGCTTGCCGGGCTTGATGAGCCAGTACGACGTCTCCAGCGGAGGGAGGTCCACGACGGGGAACTCCGCCGCCACGTCCCTGTACCGCTGGAGCAGCTCCGGCTTGCCGCTCGCCGGGGGCGGGTCCGGGTGCGGAGGTCGCCTCAGCGCTTCGTCGTCGAACGATTGCTTCGTGCCGATCCACAGGTACGCGTGGTGGTGCACCTTGTCGTTCCCCTTCTGGCGGGTGGGGAGGGACCGACCCAGCCCAAGGAGGGGCTGGAGCCGGTCGGAGAGTGGGGGAGGTCAGACAGAGAGGCCGAACCGGGTGGGGTCGATCCCGGCGGCTTTCAGTTCGGACGTGGTGAACCGCAACGGATCCGCGCCGGGGCGCTTGCTGTCGCCCAGCGCCCACGCATCGGTGCCGATCCGCAAGAGGGTCACGCACGATTCGCCGTCGGGGTGCGTGTTGCCGCCGCAGGCCCTGCTGAATGCGGCGGAGTCGGCGAGAGGGATGTCGTACAGGTCGTTCATGATGGAGCCCTCCTGCTCGTATGACAGCCAAGGTGGACTGCGGGAGCCGCCTCGGTTGGATTTGGTGGTTGAGTCCACCATTAGGCAGCAGGAGAAGTGACGGAAGAGCTAGTCGCGTTGACGCATGAATTCCTCTGACGCGTCCTCCAGGAAGGTCGTTACAGCACCACCTGTGAGTGCGTGTGACCAGAACAGGTCAAAGAGATTGAGGTGTTGGGCGATGTCTCGGGGGTCGCGCAGGACGACTTCGCCGGAGAATAGTTCCACTGTCACGAGTCGGTCGTCATAGATCACGAAAATGTTCATCGGAGTGCCAGGGACATGAACACCTTGTGGCACTATCCCGATCTCGACATTGGGCTTCGTGTTGACCGCAGCCATGTGCGCGCACTGCGCCGCCATCGTCGCGGGGCTCGCGCGACCCCACTTCACAGCCTGTTCGGTCAGCAGGAACCAGAAGGTGCGCGACGCGTCGTCCAGGACAGCCTGGCGGTCCATGCGTGCCTGGACGATCCTGGCCACGTCTCTCGCTGGATCGCTGGTCACCGTGGGGGACAGCGTCTCCACGGCGTACTCGCGGACGTGCAGCAGGCCGGTGGGGATGGCGGGCAGAAAGTGCCGCATCACGCGCGAGGAGGACTCCAGAGCTTTCAGCTCGGCTTGTTTGTGGTAGAGCCCGACACGCGCGTACGCACGCCAGGACGCATAATCCACATTGGCCCTGCGAGCAAGTCGAAGAAGCTCCTCGGCAACGTCGTCAGGAACGGAAAGCGCTTTGAGGATGCGTTCGACGTCCATCACCGTGGGGAGCGCGCGGCCGGTTTCGATCCGACTGATCTTGGTTTGGCTCATGTTGCAACGAATCGCCAGGCGTTCACCACTGAGGCCGGCAGCGCGACGGAGACCCCGGAGGGCCTCCGCCAGATCTTTCCGTTCTTTTGCTTGCTTCTCAGGTTCAATGGGCACTGAACGGTACGGCACCTTCCAGGGAGAGGTCCCGCCATGCGAGGTACTGGCCGATGTCCGGTTCCTGGATCAGTTCCCGATTGATCTGAGTGCCGTCGGCCCGGTAGTTGAGGTGTACGACCGTCGACTCGTCGAACAGCCAGAAGTCCTGTTCCGGGAGCCCGGGGTTCGGCCGGTCGGTCAGGTCGACCAGTTGGTAGTCCTCCCCGGCTTCGACGTTGCCGGGGATGCACCACTCGAACAGGTACCGGCTGTACGGCGTTAGCGGCCGGCGCACGATCTTCGCTCGGGTCATCGTCCGCCCGGCCGCCGCGTGCTCCCTGATCGTCCGGTGCCACGCCCCGTTGAAGCCCTCCGGCTTCTCCGCTCCGGCGAGGAAGTCGCGGACCGTCTCCGCCTCGGTGGGCATGGTGTACGTCTGGTGCACTTCGAGCCGGAACGCGGAACGCGTGAAGTCGCGGAAGTACGACTGCCACTCGTCGCCGTCCAGCAGCACGGGACTAGAGCCATCCACGGGCACGGGCCGCCTCCTTGAGAACGCCTTCCGGCACCAACACGACCGATTCGCCCTCCGGCGTCGGGTGGGTCACGTCGTACCCCTGTACTGCCAACACACCGGGGTCCGTCGTGGCGTACACCGTGGGGCAGTCGCCGTGACCGCACTTGTCGTCGCCACCACTCCCGCACGGCCCGCCGGCAATGATCCGCAGTTCGTCCACTGAGTCTCCTTCCGACCGAATGCCCAGCAAGCTACGGACGGTCATACCCCGTCACAAGGACGGCTCGCGGTCTAGTCACGTAGTCGCATAGAACCGTCCTGACTTCGCGCGGGTTGCCGCCCACCCACCACGCCGTCGGCACCAGGCCAAGGCTCGGGACCCTGCCTCCACCCTGGATCTGAGCCCTTTGCACCATCGGATTGAATGGGCAGGGTCGTGTGCTGCGGCTGCGGCTGCGGTCAAGAGCAGGGGGATGCGTTGTCGCCGTTCATCCAACTCGTCGGGCTCGTGGCGCTCCCGATGATGCTCACCCTGGGCATCACCTTGGCCGTTCTTGGACTGCACGGTCTGCTACTCGGCCGCATGCCGGGCGACTGGCTCCAGCAGCGAGTGCGGCGGCCCAGGATCTGGGGAGCGGGCGCCCTGCTGATGCTGGTCAGCTGGAACCTGGACTCGCCATCGCTTCTCGTCGTGGGAATCGGCCTGGTCGTCCTGGGACATGTCGCGAAGCCAGCCCGGTAGGGCGTGCCTTACGACTCCTCTTCTGTTTCGTGGTGGGTGAGGGGGAAGTGGGTGGGTGGTGGTGGGTCGGGGAGTATGCCGTATTGGTGGTCGACGGTGGTTCGTTCGGTGTGTGCGGCGGTGGTCATTTCTTCGTCGGTGGCTTCGAGGTCGCGGTAGCCGTCGTCCATGGCGAGTCCGATGAAGTGGGTGAACGCGGCGCGTGGGGTGAC